>JBDHDY010000032.1:0-13533 GCA_039591275.1 Gemmatimonadota bacterium
GCGAAGTGATCGAGTACGTTCGTGAGCGTTACGGTCACGACAGCGTCGGGCAGATCATCACCTTCGGCACGCTCAAGGCACGGGCTTCCGTCAAGGACGTCGCACGTGTGTTGAAGATGCCGCCGAGTGAGGCAGACTCGATCACGAAGCTCATCCCCTCGGGTCCTGCGTACTCCATGTCGGTGGCCGAGGCGGCCGACAAGGTGCCCGAGTTACTGGACCTCAAGAAGAACAATCCCAACGTCGCTCGAATGCTTGCCCTGAGTGAGCGGATTGAGGGTCTCTCCCGCCACGCGTCGGTTCATGCGGCAGGCGTCGTGATCGCGCCGGGTCCGTTGGACGACTACGTACCCGTGTGCACGGCTCCGCAGCGCAGCTCGAGCAATGGTGACGTCGAGAGGGAAGCGATAATTACGCAGTACGACATGAACGCGCTCGAAGCTGCGGGCATGCTCAAGATCGACTTCCTTGGCCTCAAGACCCTCACCGTCATTCACGATGCTTGCAAGATGATCCAGGATCGGCACGGTGTCGATGTGGATTTCGATGCGCTGAATCTGGACGATTCAACGACCTATGAGATGCTCCGGGCGGGTCGGACGGCGGGCGTGTTCCAATTCGAGTCGGCGCTCGGAACGGACATGCTCTACCAACTCCGAGCCGATCGCTTCGACGATCTCGTAGCGACGAACGCCCTTGTCCGCCCCGGGCCACTGGATTCCGGAATGCATCTCCGATACATCCGCCGCAAGCGTGGCGAGGAGGATGTATCGTACCCACATCCTGCGCTTAGCGAGGTGCTGCAACCCACCTACGGCGTCATTCTCTATCAAGAGCAGGTAATGCGAATCGCCAACGTCCTCGCTGGCTATTCGCTCGCTGAAGCGGACGTGTTGCGGAAGGCTGCATCGAAAGCATCGCCGCCCAAATCGAGACGTTTGGACGCTACGGCTTCAACAAATCGCATAGCGTTGCCTACAGCATCATTTCGTTTCAGACGGCGTGGCTCAAAGCACATTACCCGGCTGAGTTCATGGCTGCCCTGCTGTCTTCGGAGATAGGCTCCACCGACAAGGTCGTCGCGTACATCAACGAGGCACGGGAACTCGGCCTGAATGTGTTACCTCCATCGGTCAACGAGTCGGGCTGGAAGTTCACAGTGACGGGCGATGAACAGATCCGCTTTGGTTTGGGCGCAGTGAAGAACGTCGGTCGGGGAGCGATCGAGTCAATCATCTCGGGGCGACAGTCGAGTGGATCGTACGAGGCCCTGTCCGATTTTTGCAGTCGCGTCGACCTCCGACTGTGCAACAAGCGCGTGACCGAGTCGCTCGTGGCAGCCGGCGCTCTCGACGACCTCGACGGTCACCGAGCCCAATTGCTCGCGGGGCTCGACCACACGCTATCGGAGGCACAACTACAACAAGCGGAACGTGATGCTGGGCAGGTAACCTTGTTCGGCGACCTAGCCGATTCAGAGCGGCCAACCGGAGGGTCGATCCTTCCCGATATCCCACCATGGCCGGAAGCCGACCGGCTCGCCAGAGAAAAAGCCGTGTTGGGGTTCTTCATTTCCGGCCACCCGCTGGACAAGTACCGAGAGGACGTCGCGCTTTTCAGCTCGCGAACCACGGCGACACTCGGATCGTGGAGCGAGCACAAGGTCTCGGCCGCCGTCGTCGTCACAGCAGTCAACCGGCGTATCTCTCGCAAGACGGGCGCCGAATACGCCCGTCTCACCCTGGAAGATTTCCATGGAACGGCAGAAGCGCTCGTGTTCCCTGAGACGTGGAGCAAGCTTTCTTCTGTGATCACACCCGACGCTGTCCTGCTGCTGACCGGAGGGTACAGCCCTCGTGATCGCGGTGAAGATCGGGCACCGTTCATTGTTGAAGAGGCGGCCCATCTCTCCGAACTCAGAGCCAACGGGGCCGTTGGCGTGCAGGTGGCGTGGACGTCAGGTGGCGGACCATCCCCCGACGTCGTGCGCGGAATTGCCGCACTGTGCGCTTCACATCCCGGTCCTGCGCCGCTGTTGATCGAGTGGAGCGACGGTAACGGCACCGTCGCCAGGCTGCGAGCGCGCAATCTTCGCGTGGCGATCGATGAGGAGCTCCTGGCACCGCTTCGCGAACTCACCGGGCCCGACCTGGTAACGTTGGTCAAGGTAAGGTAGGCGAATCCGTGGCCGCACCAGGGCATCTTGATTTTGAAAAGCCTCTCATCGAGCTGGAAGACCAGATCGCGCGACTCAGAAGGTTGGCGACGGAGGGCGACCTCGACGTCGAGCGAGAAGTCGCTCCCCTCGAACGCAAGTTGGAGGAACTCCGCACGGAGATCTTTCAAGACCTCACCGCCATGCAGCGGGTTCAGGTTGCTCGCCATCCGAAGCGCCCTTACACGCTGGACGTAATCGATGGCGTCTTCAGCGACTTCATCGAACTCAAAGGCGACCGACTGTTCCGGGACGACCCGGCCATCGTCTGCGGGTGGGCTCGGCTGGACGACGTGCCAGTCGTGGTGATCGGTCATCAAAAGGGCCGCAATACCAAGGAGAACCTGCAGCGCAATTTCGGCATGCCCCACCCCGAGGGGTACCGCAAAGCTCTCCGCATGATGAGAATGGCTGCACGTTTCGGGGCGCCGGTGATCACACTCATCGACACTCCTGGCGCGTACCCCGGACTTGGAGCCGAGGAACGAGGACAGGCTGAAGCGATCGCCACCAACCTCGAGGAAATGGCTTCACTCGCGACGCCGATCATTGCGGCGGTGATCGGGGAAGGCGGCTCAGGAGGCGCTCTCGCCTTGGGCCACGCAGACCGCGTGCTAATGTTGGAAAACGCGATCTACTCTGTCATCTCACCCGAGGGGTGCGCCGCCATCCTGTGGAAGGACGCGGCACAGAAAGAACGGGCGGCGGAGTCGCTGCGGCTCACGGCGCGGGACCTGCACGGGTTTGGGTTGGTGGATGAGATCATCCCGGAGCCTCCCGGCGGGGCTCACGCCGATCCGGAGGGTGCGCAGGCAGCTCTAGGCGAGGCACTCAAGCGGCACGTTGCCGAGCTTCGGAAGATCAAGTCGGAGAAACTGATCGACCTTCGACTGGAAAAGTTCTGGAAGATGGGACGGTTCTCTGAAAGCTGACGCCACGGAACTCGTCGAAGTCCGATTCAAGGGCAACCGACGAGAGTTTTACTCCTGGAACAAAACTCCACCGCTCAACCCAGGCGACTGGGTCGTCGTGGAAGTCGAGCGTGGCCTGGATCTGGGACATGTTTCTGCGGTCGGACCGACGGCGCTGAAGAAGTGCGCCATCGGGTGCGACGGGTGCGAGCCGGATACACCGCCCGAACCGAAGGGCGCCGTCGTCCGCCAGGCATCTGACAAAGAAGCCCAAGTCGGAGACGAGCTTCGTAATGCAGAAGACGACGTACGACGCACCGTCCGAACACGCGTAGCAACGCATGCGCTGGCCATGAAAGTCTCCGACGCCGAGTGGCAATGGGACCGCAAGAAACTCACGATCTACTTTACGGCCGAAAAGCGCGTGGATTTCAGGGCCCTGGTTCGGGACCTGGCCAGGCTGTTCCGCACGCGTATCGAACTCAGGCAGATTGGCGCGCGAGACGAGGCGAAGCGCCTAGAGGGCGTCGGGAGATGCGGCCGAGAATTTTGTTGCTCATCATGGCTGCCCGAGCTGCGGCCGGTGAGCCTGAGTCTCGCAAAAGACCAGCACCTCTCCCTGAATCCGACGCAAATATCGGGGGGCTGCGGGCGCCTGCTCTGTTGCCTCAGATATGAGCATGAATTCTACGTGGCAAGCCGCAAGCGTTTCCCCAAAGAGGGCAAGACGCTCGAGACATCCGAGGGTACGGAACGCGTTCAGGCCGTGGACATCTTCAGGGAGCACGTGCTTCTGCGCGGGGAAGACGGCACTCTCCGCACGGTCTATCTCAGTGACCTGAAAAAGGAAGTTGCCGAGGCGGCATCACCCGAACCGCCACGGAAAGCATCGCCTCCTTCATCGCTCGTGACGTTCGACGAGAGCTCGACGGTCGTGACCGACGAGAAAGCAGCCGAGGCCGTGACACCCGCCCGGCCCAAGAGACGACGACGACGACGACGAGGTCGTCGCGGCGGACGACGCGACGATCAACGTGACGAGCGCGCCGACCAGGGTCAGGGCGACGAAGGCAACAAGCCAACCAGCACGCAGGGCCACAAGAGCGATGAGCCCAAGGGGGGAGACAAGCGCGGTGGGCAGTAAGTTCTACATCACGACAGCGATCGACTACTCCAATGGAGACCCACACCTCGGTCATGCGTACGAGAAGATCGGGGCTGATTGTATTGCGCGTTATCGGAGACTTCGAGGACAGCGGGTCTATTTCGTCATCGGGATGGACGAACACGGTCAAAAAGTTGCGCAGTCAGCCGAAGCCGCAGGCCTCGAGACCCAGGATTGGGTCGACGACATCGCCGCCAGATTCCAGTCTGCTTGGGCAGAGTTGACCATCAGCCACACCGATCTCATTCGCACCACGGAACAGCGACACCGCCGCACGGTCGAAGAACTCATCAATCGCATCGACAATGAACACTTCTTCGAGGGAACCTACGCGGGATACTACTGCATAGGCTGCGAAGCGTTCAAGCAAGAACGCGAACTCGTAGATGGCCACTGCCCGCAACACCCCGCGAGGGAAATCAAATGGGTGGAGGAACCCAACTACTTCTTTCGGCAGTCCGCGTTCGCCCAGCAGCTCCTCGACCTGTACGACCGATCGCCGGACTTCCTCCGCCCCGCCTCGAAGATGAACGAGATCCGCAACGTCGTGGCTGATGGTCTCCAAGACATTTCGGTCAGCCGACGGGTCCCGTGGGGCATTCCTTGGCCTCGCGACCCGGCGCACACCGTTTACGTGTGGTTCGACGCCCTGCCGAATTACCTAACGGCAACGGGCTTTCCCGAGGCAGGATTCGAAGAGATGTGGCCCGCCGATCTCCACGTCATCGGACCCGACATCGCTCGGTTCCATGCAGCTCTGTGGCCGGCCATGCTGATGGCGGCCAAGCTCCCCGTCCCAAAGGGCGTATGGGCGCATGGTTGGATGACCTTCTCGGGATCCAGGTTTTCCAAGAGCGAGGGGGTGACCGTGACTCTGCGCGAAGCCATCGATCGTCACGGCCCCGACCCACTCCGCTACTTCCTGCTGCGCGAAGTCCCGTGGGACGCGGATGGCAACTTCAGCTGGGATCGGTTCGACGGACGCTACAATTCTGAACTCGCCGACGGCTACGGGAATCTGGCAAGTCGGGTCCTGGCTATGATCGAGCGCTTTCACAGCGGCACCGTGCCAGAGACCGGCGAGACCATGAGTTTGGATACGGAGGGCACCGCGATCATCGAGGCGTACGCCAACGCGATGGATCAGAACCTACTTCACGTTGGCGGACAGGAGGCTTGGCAATTGGTGAGCCGCGCCAACGGGTTCGTCGAGGAATCTGCACCGTGGAATCTGGCGAAATCGGGAGAGCACGATCGCCTCGCCGCCGTGCTCGCGGCACTGGCGCGAGCCGTGGCGCGGATAACCATCATGGCCGCCCCCTTCATGCCTACCAAGGCCCAACAGGTATGGGATGCGTTGGGATTGAGCGGGGCCGCCTCGGACGGTCAATGGAGCTTTTTGCTACAGCCGAAGCTGGGCGGAGCCAAGGTCACGAAGGGTGAGCCGGTTTTCCCAAAGATTTCCCGAAGCTGACCCCTTTTCCCCTCTGAGAAGAAATGTGATTTAGGCTGTTGACAGTGCCTTTCACCACGATCTATGTTTTTTCCTGCCGGGTCCCTGCAGAGCAAACGCAACAGTGCCCGGCGCGCCACTTTCTAAGACAGTTTGGACTGAACCAGCCTTAGTCACGGACGTAACGAGGAATCGTTCATGTTTCAAGTACGCCGCTGGACGGTGCTCGTCGTGCCCCATGGCTCGGGTACGTCACGACAAGTAGAGCTTTCCCGGCGGACGCTCAAGGTTCTTAGCGGAGCGACCGCGGCGCTCCTTGTGGGAGCCACGGTCCTCGCCTACATGACAATATCGAAGTCGGTCGACATCTCGCGCCTCGATAGGCTCGAGCGGCGCAATCAAGTTCTTGCGGAGGAGCTGGTCCGCATGGAACGGGGATTAATTCTCCTGACCGACACGATGGCCGTCATCACCGCCCGGGACCAGCGTGTCCGACTGCTTGCTGGACTGTCACCTCGTGACCCTGACGTACTCCAAGCCGGTATCGGCGGACCATCTGCTCCACTCACCGAAGCCGATCAGCTGCTCACCGAAACATCCATTGGCCAGCAGGCGCTGAGCATGCGGATGAATCTCGACGGTCTGCTGCGCCGGGCGAGTTTTCTGGCCGGATCGTTCCGCGAAGCGATGGACAGCCTTGGCAACCACGTGGACAGACTGAATCGCACGCCTTCGATCGCACCCACTGAGGGGTTCTTGTCGAGCGGCTTCAGCTCGCAACGCATGCACCCCATCTACCACGAACTCCGTCCCCATTACGGGATCGACCTGGTGGCTGAGCGGGGTACCCCCATCGTGGCCCCGGCCACGGGTGTCGTGAAAGACGTCGGCACGCAGATCGGATACGGCAAGATCGTTGCGATCAGCCACGGCAACGGCGTGGTCACGCGATATGCTCACTGCGACAAGATCCTCGTGCGACCGGGGCAACGCGTGAAGCGCGGGGATCCAGTTGCCCTCGTTGGAGGCACCGGTGTGGTGACGAATGTCCATCTTCACTACGAAGTGCTGGTGAACGGGCGGCACGTGAACCCGAGAAATTTCATTTTTCCAGGCGAGATCATCGTAGACTGAGCCCCGTGACATACTTCACCCCCGGCGGCGCCAGATCGGTATGGCGAATGGCTGGCCGCCGGGGGATTCGTTTGCCCACCCTCACAGTAACACTAGCCCTGGGGGCAGCCTGCCAACCGTCCGCTGGCGGGGTGGAGCTCCACGCCCATCTCGAAGCCGAACGCCCTCTGGCCGGGCTGGAGGTCACCATTTTGCCTTACGATGTGGTGGGCATCCTCGATTCGCTGGAGGGAGCTGCGGACTCCCCACGTCCCCGATTCTCCGAACTCGAGGATGCCATGAGGGCCTTTCGGATGCGGGACGCAGCCGACTTCGGAGCGATCAGTGGAGAGTGGATGAGGGCTCGGGCAACGGTAAACGCCCTAGCGGACTCACTCCACTCGGTGGGACGAGATTCACCGGGCTACCGTTGGGCGTTCCAGCGCTTCCGCGATCTCTATGACGATCTGGTGGCCAAAGAGGCTCAGCTCGAGGCCGCGGCTAGGCAGCTCACTGAGGAAGACCGGACGTTCGCGGCCGAGGCGGCCGAGGCCGCCGACTCGCTGCGGCGATGGGAACGAGGAACCTTCAGAGATTTCGACGCGATCGCCGAGGAAGCGCTCAGGCGATCAGGCCGTGAGGTGCACACTACAACAACCGGCGCCGATGGCCGCGCAGCGCTCAGGCTCGATCCGGGCAGGTGGTGGATCATCCTGCGGCACGCCCACCCCGAAAACCCCTTCCAGGAGTACTTCTGGAACGTCCCAGTTCGGGTGAACGGAGTCATCCCCCTGGTGATCCCCCTATCCGCCCGTAATGTTACTGAGCGATGGCGCCATTAGCCCCCGATTGTCTTGCCGTCGGAACCCACCAGGGCCGCTCGAGGTTACCACCGTAAGTGAACTCGAAACACACACTGAGAGTGTTTTCTATGGTTAGGCCAAACAGGTGGTACCGTGGCAGGCGGTAAGGCAGCAGGCGTGATGGGGGTGTTGGTGATGCTGACGTTGCTCGCCGGGGTCTGGCAGCTGCGCTCCAAGGACCCCGAACCGACCCCGGCGACCGGAGACGCA
This sequence comes from Gemmatimonadota bacterium, assembly GCA_039591275.1. Taxonomy (GTDB): domain Bacteria; phylum Gemmatimonadota; class Gemmatimonadetes; order Gemmatimonadales; family GWC2-71-9; genus JBDHDY01. The sequence goes on from JBDHDY010000032.1 coordinate 7,931, forward strand.
ACGGGAGCCCAGGACGCGCTGCTGGACGCCCGTACCGTCGGTGACCCCAGCGCACCCGTCACCGTGTACGAGGTCAGCGATTTTCAGTGCCCCTATTGCCGCCAGTTCTGGGAACTGACCCTTCCCGCGCTCAAAGAGGAATACATAGCCACCGGTCAGATCCGGCTGATCTTCATCAATCTCCCGCTAGCGTCGATCCACCCAAATGCCCCCGCCGCCCACGAATTCGCCATGTGCTCCGCGCGGCAAGGTCTGTTCTGGCCGGTCCACGATCTGTTGTTCCAAACCCAGGCCGATTGGAAAGGCCTCGACGATCTCGCCCCGTTCTTCATGTCACTAGCGGATTCGGCCGGGGTAGATAGGAATGTGCTCACTCAGTGCTTGACGACCGGCGCCATGCGTCCGGTCGTTAGGGCTGACTTGATGATGGCGAGCCAGGGGGGAATCCGCAGCACACCCACGTTTGTCATCGAGGGAGCGGCCCTGAGAGGCGCCGCCCCGATTGAACAATGGCGGCTGGTCCTCGACTCCATCATCGCAGAAAAGACCGGGAACTGAAGAGCCGGCAAACTCAGCCGAAGAGCGACAGCCCCACGTCGTAGAGCGCATGCGTCCAAGCAGTGATCCCGAAGCCCCTAGTTACATACAAGCCGCTCAACAGCAGACCCGCGATGAAGCGGTACGTGAAAGAAGGCAGGGTGAGAGGATCTCCCAGTGGACCGAGGTAGTGGAAGCCGCTGAAAATCAGTGCGCTAGCGACGACCGCCACCCCCACCGTAGTTTGACGACGCAAACCCAACGCCAAGCCAAGCCCCACGAGACCGGATACTAGCAGAACCCGAAACAACAATTCCTCGTAGAGACCGGCGCCGAGGGAGACTACGAGTTGGGCTTCCAAGGAGAGGCCCCCAAAAGCGGTTCCGCCCGCTCCCCCACTCGCCTGCAGCACCACCAACGGTCCTGACAGCAATAACGCCGTGAGCACCGACGCGACGGTCCCGAACAGTGCCGCATATACGATGCTCTCCGCAAGCATGAGCCCAAGAAACCTGGGCCTGAATGGGCCCGGATGTTTGCGGGCATCCCGCCAGACGACCCAAGCACCCGCACCGAGCAGCAGCAATCCGAACGCCGCAACTCCGCTCCGGCCGCCCAAAGCCACAAAAGCCGTCTTCAGCAACACGTCCGCGCCGTTCCTCACACCCGCCAATGCCGATTGGGAAACGGCGGCTGCAAGACCCTCGTACATCAGAAGGAGGGGCAACGCGAATGTCAGGCTGTAGCGGGCCTGCCGGCTCGTGCGCCAATACTCGGAAAGCACCATACATTATCAAATTACCCAGCACGGATGATGAACACAGCGTACCGGGCCGCCTGGGCGATCGCATCGCGGACTCCCCTTCCACCGGGCAAGCTGGCCGAGAGTATCAAGGGCCGCACCCGGGCTGCGGAGCGTTGGACCCAGTGGGCGTCGCGCCATCAGGCGAGCCGCCACACGGTGTGGGTTCACGCCGCTTCGGTGGGAGAGGGCCAGGCGATTCAACCGGTGCTGGGGCGATTGCGGGCGGCCCTTCCCGGACTCAGAATAGCGCTCACCCACACCTCCCCTTCGGTGACCGTTTGGCCGACATCGCTCGGGGCCGATCGCGCCGATTACGCTCCGGCGGATCAGCCGCGGGCAGTGTGCAGGACGCTGGACGCCCTCAAACCCTCACTCCTCCTCTTTTCAAGAGGCGATCTCTGGCCGGTGCTGGTGGCCAGTGCGGCGGACCGCGGGATCCCGATCGCGGTTGCAGGAGCAGTGGTAGCTCCCAAGAGCCGTCGCCTCCTGCCTCCCGTGAGAGCGGCTCTGCGATCAACCAATGCACGCCTCGCATTTGTGGGGGCGAATTCTCCTGGGGACGCGGACCGATGGAAACGCTTGGGTACACGCGAGCTCGCGATCCAGGTCACTGGCGATCCCAGGCAGGACGCGGTGCTCGAGCATGTGCCCGATCTAGCCCGCATCCGTGTTCTGGCGGCGTGGGTCTCCCAACAGCCCACAATGATCGCAGGGAGCACCGAGCGGGGCGACGAGCGGGTACTCCTTCACGGCTTCGCGATGACGCTGGCAACCCACCCGCAGGCTCGCCTGATCCTCGTACCCCACGAGCCTGGCAAGGCGGTGGCGCGTGTGAAGTCGCTGACTCGGAGGCTGGGGATCTCAGCGGCCACGTGGGGCACTTCCGATGAAGAGCCCACCTGCAACTGCGTGGTGGTAACCGAATTGGGCCTCCTGGCCGACCTGTACGCCCTAGGGGGCCTTGCCTATGTGGGGGGTGGTTTCGGGATCGGGGGGATCCACTCTGTGGCGGAGCCGGCGGCGTACGGACTCCCTATCCTCGTGGGACCGCGGGCCGCGGACTCTGCGGTGGTTGCAGACCTCATCCAGGCCGGGGGAGGCGTGGCTCTTTCCGGTCGAGAGCCAGCCGAGGAGCTCGCTTCACGGTGGAGTCAATGGCTCCACGAAGAAGAACAGCGTACTCGAATCGGATTGGCGGCGCGACGCTGGCTCAAAGGAGGTGCCGCAGCGGCCTGCGCCACCCGACTAGTGGATCTCATTGAGAGCAGACCGCCGGTGTCGGCTGAAAACTAGGTACGTCGTAGCAGAAAGAGCCCGCCCGCTGCCCAATCCCCCCCTCCCGCGGGCTCGTCAGGCGTCAGCGCTGGATGACGACGCCCTCGAACGTGACGGTCCGCGGCACGACCAAACCGGCCGTAAGCACCATCACCAGCAAATCGGCGAATTTGCTGCGCGCCCTGATCCTGAGACTTGCCACCTCAGCACCGTCGGCGAGCTGACCGGCGAGCACTCTCTCCAAAGACGGGCGCGATACCGGCGTCGTTCCGAAAAGCAGGTAGACGAACTTCTTGTTGATCCGGAACTCCTCACCCTGAACTGCACTCCCAGCGGGTTCCGACAAGGTGACCCTCGCGCCCAACGTACTCGCATCGAAGGTCATGGCGCACGCGCCGAGAACGCAGGCTAGGCTCACCGAAAAAGCCACTGATCGCACAAGGCTTCGGGTCACACGACCATCCTGAGCGAACTGGGTTCACGAATTAGACTGCACCGGGGAACGGGCGCCGGGAAACCTACCGATGGGGAAGAGGTTTCGGAACCGACCGCCCGCTGTCCGGGCAACGACCCACGCACGGAGATGCGTGGATATCCCCACAGGCACCGTTCGGTTCCCGGAGGAACATCCAATGGGATCCACAACCGCACCCGCATGTTGAACGTGCGGGCACTCAAGGCAAACCGGGCAATCTGACCCGATAGTGAACTCCGACGCCGACCGCGACTGGATCCACACCTACGAGATTGGGAGTTCCCGACCGGTCCTCCCTCAGGCGGACCCAGTCCATCGCCGCATGGACGCCCAGCCCCCGAGCGAAGCCCAGGCTGATCCCGCCAGAGACGCCGAGACCGCCCTGAGCATTGGTGTCACCGTCGAGGCGCACGCGGTGGATGGAATACCGTGGGGCCACCCATGGCTCGAACGAGAAGCCGGGGGTCGGGAGAACGAGCGCAATACCCAGGCCCAGTGGGACATTCACGGTGGCGACGTCCTGAACTGCTCCAGTCTGGGTGGTGAACTGGTAGGAGAGATATCCGATGCCACCCTGGACGCTCACCGCGACGGGAATCGACGGGCCGCCTAAGAGCTGAAAGGCTGCGTGGCCCATGTATTGGAGCTCGTTGCCGCGCGCTCCCGGGCCCACATGCGGGTTCACGGTTCCTAGTCCCACTCCGAGCGTGAGAACGGACAGCCCCAGATCGGCGCGAACGCCGAGCGCCGTATTCTTTCTTGAGTCGTCGTTGAGGCCACGAGCGTAGTCGCCGGATAGAGTCAAGCCGGGTCTAGCGCGGGGTGAGTAATACACGGGGAGCGTGTTGAGTTGAGCAGCGGCCGGGAATGAAAGACTGGCGACGGCGATGGCCGCCATCGGAAGGCCAGCACAGCACCTCCTCTGAAATCTCATGAGCAATCCGCCTGAACGCCTCCCCGCCACATGTGGAGCTGAGAAAAGCAACTTTCTTCTACACGGCGTCAAGGCCGCAGCCGCAGATTCGATCATAATGAATCGGGGCGCCACGCAGTCCTCGTCGTTGGCGCCCCGCGAATCATTTGTTGCGACTGCGGCCTAAACGCCGGGTAGCCGGAAGCCGTAATGGACTCCGATGCCGAACGTCATCGGCTTGATCTCGTCCAGCTGCAGGGCACCAAGGCTCGTGCCGTCAAAGCTGGACCAGTCAACGGCTGCGTGAAATCCCAGACCCATGGCGAATCCTAGATTGATCCCGGCCGACGCGCCGAACCCCCCGCGGGTATCCTGGCTGATCAACCCGTCGCTCTCCTCCTCGATCCGCAGGATGGACGCACGCGGCGCGATCCACGGCTCGAAGGAGAAACCTGGTGTGGGGATGTTGAGCGCTACACCGACACCGATTGGGAAGTGCCACTCGGTTCGCTCTCCGCCACTGGGACCCGCACTCGGCACTTCATAGGAGAGATGGCCGACCCCACCTTGGAGGCTCACCGCAACGGGTACCAGCGGTCCCCCCAACACCCGGAGCGACAAGTTGGCCATCCACTGGAATTCCTGCTCGCGGCCCGTCCCAATTTCCGGGTTCACCGTCGCAATGCCGGCACCGATCGTCACTGCTTGGATGCCAAGGGTCGCGCGACCCGCCCAGGTGGTGTTCTTCCCAGCATCGTCGTTCACACCCTTGCCGTATGATGCCGCGATGGTAAAGCCGGATCCCCCCTTGGGCGAGAAGAACACTGGCAGGCTGTTGAGCTGGGCCTCCACCGGCCGGGTGAGCACCCCGAGGGAAAATGCCGTGATTGCCGTGCACTTCACGAAGAGCTTCATAGGAGGATGCCCCTCGAGGCGCCCGGCGAAGACGAGCCCGCGGGCTTGTCGCAAGAGAGCCGCAGATCCTTGTTCATGCTATCCGCGGATCTTTCACTCATCTATCGTTTCCAGACTGCGCTCAACGATACCCCGTCCACGTCGCCGAGCCCAAAGGCCACGCGAAGGTCGAAGGCCGGCGTGAGATCGAACTCGGCTCCAGCCCCGAACGCGAGGAGAAAATGATCGACAGCGTCGCCCGCGACGAGCCAGCCCATCGGCTCTACGAACGGGACGATGCTCACCTCCGAATCTTCTACCTGCAACCTGCGTCCGAAGGTGATACCAATGGGGAAGAGGATATTCTCGGCGCCATTCCCAAAGTTGCCGCCGATCCCGAAGACGAGGGACCCATCGGCCGGGAAGCTCTGCGTGTGAGCGACCACGCGATATTTCGCCTCTACGCCGGCCAGGAATACTGCGTCGTTGGGACCATCCGGCAGGAGGAAACCGCCTTGAACCGACACAGGCATGCTCCCGGCGGTGAAGCGGTACATCCCTTCCAGGGCGGTGCTCGAGCCGTCCGGAAAGCTCACGATGCCTCCGAACTCACCGCGTGCAAACGAACTATAGGGACCTTGGAACGTCGTGGTGCCGGTTGGCTGGCCGTGAGCGTCTGTGCTCAAAAGACACACGGCCAGGGT
>JBDHDY010000033.1:0-12813 GCA_039591275.1 Gemmatimonadota bacterium
ACCTCGGCGTGTCCCGTGAAACCCGTGCATACGGCATGATACGAGGGTTCTGGCACGTGCCCCCCCGAGTAACCTGAAACGACCTCCTCCACGCCATGCAGGTCTTGGAACACCGCCTCCAGGCACCAAAAGCAACCACCTGCCAACGTCGCTTGCTCTCGTCGGTCAGAACTCATAGACAGTCCACAGCTCCGGAGTCAGCGATGACGGACTCTCCCGCCATCCAGCGTGCACGGTAATCTAACTTTCAACGGAAAAAAGGCCCACGCGATTCCCACGAGCGAACGCGCGGTTCGGGATCACGACAGTTCAAGCCGCACCGGAGATTGCCTCGGACACGACAACAACACCCCATACCCTACACCCTAAACCCTTCTTACTCACTCCGCAACGCAACCAAGGGATCCACCCGTGTCGCTCGGCGTGCGGGCACGTAACACGCGAGCAGAGCAATGGCGATCAACAGCACAGAGATGGCGCCGAACGTCACTGGGTCCGTTGGGGCGACGCCGAACAGAAGACCAGAGATCGTGCGGGTCAGCAGCAGCGCGCCCGCGAGCCCGGCACCCACACCCATGGCGGCGAGAATGAGTCCCTGCATCAGAACACCGCGCACAATGCTACTACTCCCCGCCCCAAAGGCCATGCGGATTCCGAATTCATGCGTCCTTCCGCGCACTGCGTAAGCGATCACACCGTAGAGTCCAACGGAAGCCAGCGCGAGCGCGACTGCTCCAAACACCGCAATGAGAACGAGAACGAACCTGGTGGGGGCCAGCGCGTCTCCCACGTAGTCGGCGAGTGGTGTGATGGCACCGGCCGGGATGTCCGGATCCAGAGCTTTGATCTCCCCACGCAGGGCTTCTGCGACGCCAGTTGGGCCCACCGAGGTCCTTACCGTCAACACGGCCCTGGGGTAGCCCCAATCCCACCACGGGAAATACACCGTTGCCCGGCTGTCCCGGCTCAAGTCATCGTACCGGATGTGCTCGACGACGCCAACCACCTCGGCCCAGAAGCGCTCATACTCCTCCCGTGGATTAGCCGGGGGCCTTGCAAGAAGCACTCGCTTACCTATGGGATCTTCTCCCGGCCACACTTCCCCAGCCATCTTGTCGTCTATCACGACCACGTCACGCGACTTGGCGGTGGCGTCCGCATCCGTGAGCAGGCGCCCGGCAAGTAATTGCGTCCCCATTGCCTTGAAGTACCCCGGCAACATCGGACGATAATCTGCTTCATTCCGGCTCCACTCCTCTTCGCTTGCCTCCTCGACAGCATATGGACCAAACCAGTTTTGGGTGCCACCCGCGAGCGGCAGCGGAATGACCCCGCCGACCGCTTCGACCCCGGGCAGCGACGCCACGCGTTGGGACAGTCTACTGAAGACGTCAACGCGTTCTTGCCGAGTCGGGTATTTCTGCGTGGGCAGCGCCACCATCGCCGTGATCACGTTCTCATGCTCGAACCCCGGTCGCACTCGCTGGAGGGAAACGAACGTACGCAGCATCAGTCCAGCTCCGACGAGTAACACGAGAGAGAGAGCTACCTCAGTGGACACCAGGAAGTGGCGAATGCGAAGATGCTTCGCACCCCCAGCAGCGTGACGCTCGTGAAGGGATCCAGTCAGGTCCGGCTTCGAAGAATGAACCGCCGGCGCGGCACCGAATAACAGCGAGGCCAACACAGATGCGGCGATCGCGAACGTGACAACGCTCCCATCGATTCCCACGCTTTCAAGCCGCGGCAAGTTCTCCGGCCGCAAGGCCACCAATAGTTCGATACCACCCGCCGCCAGTAGGATACCCGCCGCACCACCCAACGCCGCGAGCACCAAACTTTCCGTGAGCGTTTGTCGTATGATCCGTCCGCGACCACAACCCAACGCGGACCGGATAGCTATCTCCTTCTCCCGAGCCTGCGCCCGGAGAAGCAAAAGATTCGCCACGTTGGCGCACGCAATGAGCAACACGAACCCAACGGCACCGAGCAGCGTGATCAGCACCGGCTCGACGTGCCCAAGGACGTCCTCCCGCATGGGCACGACATCGATCTCCAAACCGACGTTGCGATGAAACTCGTGCTCCTCCCGCAGGCGCGTCGCAAGGGCATCCATCTCGGCCTGGCTCTGCTCCCACGTAGCGTCCGCGCTGCGACGTGCCAGGACCGTGAGGAATTGCGCATCGCGAGGGCCACGATCGACGTCGGACCTTATGGGCATCCAGGCATCGAAGGTCCCCCCCATCTCGGCGCCTGCAGGCATGAGGAGCGTGAAATCCGGTGGCGTGACTCCGACGATGGTCATCGGCAGCCCGTTCATCCGGACGTCCTGGCCGATCACGCTCTCGTCTCCACCAAACCGCCGCTGCCACAGGCCATGGCTCAGCAGGACCGCACCAGGAGGCGGGGGGGCATTACGATCCGGAGGCGTCTGGCCCCTGATGAATCCGTCCTCCGGGATCAGAATCCGGCCCAACGCGGCTTCGACGCCCAGCAACTGGAACAGGTTTCCGGTCGCCACGCCGACCCGTACCTGTTCGGGTTCGAAGTCGCCGGTGAGGCTGCGCATGCTGGGATAGATACCGGCAAACTCTTCGAGGAGCCGAGATTCTCTTCGAAAGTCAGCAAAGTCCGCACCCGAGAACGGCGCCTTGCCCACGGTGCTTGCCGACATCCGGTACCATACCAGCGCTAGCCGGTCAGCATCCCCATAGGGTAGCGGCTTGAACAACACGCCGTTGACGACACTGAAGATGGCCGTGTTGGCTCCGATACCCAGAGCAAGTGTCACAATCACTACGGCCGTGAAACCCGGCCGTTTGGCGAGCGAGCGGACGGCAAAGCGCAGGTCTTGGAAGATCGCGTCCATTGAATTCGAATCAGGGTCGGTGTGGAATGACGTACCGTACAACCAAACACGGCAAAGTTATCGCGTTAGTACCTGGTACGTCGCTAGGTGTTTGAGGTTCCGGCCTAAGCGGCTCGAGCTGCAACTTCAAAGGGGAGGGGCTCATTGCGAATTCTGTGTTGTAGCGAGCGCGCCATCATGCGGTGTTTCCGTACGGCGTTCGCCCAGAGCCGCGTCGAATTTGTAGCATGGCCAACGCTCGAAGCGGGGCCATCAGTGGGATGAGGTAGCTGTAGCCTATTCCTTAAGTAGCATGAGCACTTGCGACAAGCTCCGGTGGGCCGCACGTGCCAGACCGAGCGCCCCCCATTACCCCCGGCTGCCGGGCCTGCCCGCCGGACAGCCTCTCAACCGCGTCGCGCCAGGCCCTGAGCGACGGCCCCCCCCAGAGGCGGACCCGTGTGGTCCGCTCCCAGAGCCCTCGATCCCAGGGTCTGAGGGAGCTTCCCAGATTGACATTAACAAGCCAGGCAGTTACATGAAGGTTATGAAAACGACCTTGACCCTGGACGAAGACATTGCCGCCAAGCTGAGAGCCGAGGCGCGACGGACCGGAAAGAGCTTCAAGGTGGTCGTCAACGAGTTCCTACGGGTAGCCGTCAACAGTCAGCCCAAGCGCAAGCCCACCACCCGCTTCCTGGTGGAGACACGGGACCTTGGTCGGCTCCAGCCAGGGTTGACGCTGGACAACGTGGCTGAGTTGCTCGAGCAAGTAGAGGGACCCGCGCTTCAGTGATTCTGGTCGACGCCGGAATTCTCCTTTACGCATACCACACCCGCTCTAAACACCACGTACGCTGCCGCGAGTGGCTGGAAGGCGCCTTCGACGGCTCGACGCCCATCCGGCTCGCCTGGTTCACCATCGTCAACTTCGTCCGCATCAGCACTAGCGACAGGATCTTCGAGCAGCCGTTGAGCATACGCGAGGCCGCGGATGCGGTGTCCTCGTGGTTGGCAGTTCCGGCAGTCGCACTGCTGCAACCGGGGGAACGCTATTGGGAGATCTTGCGGGAGTTGCTGCACCACGCCCAGGGATCAGGCCCGTCTGTCATAGGAGCGGCGCTCGCGGCACTGGCCCTCGAGCACGACGCGACGCTCTGCACCACGGATCCGAGTTATCGTCGCTTCGCGTCGCTCAAGACGATGGATCCCACCGCAGATAGTTCCACGTAGAATCCACCGCACGTACGGCCCCTGCCCGGACTCGCCTGCCAGAACGTATCACGTTCGGCAGAATAGCCACTTCAGTCCATGAATGGGGGCTTCTTGGGCCGCGAGCGCGCCGTCGCCACACCGTCGAGCAACTTCTGTAGCTCCTCCAAACTCAACTCGAACGGATCGCTCTCGTAGGTCGGCGCCGGAAAGTTGTGCGTAGGTTCACGGTTGCCCGCGATGGGCACGAACTCCCAGGTCGCCCTCGAAAGGTCACGTATTTCCCACTCATTGCCGTCTCGATCTACGAACTTGCGGTATCCCATTGCCGCCTCTCTTCTCACGTGACACGCTGGGCAGTGGAGGCAGTGATGCGCGCCCTTCCCTTCACACTGTGCGGACCAGCCAGCCGCTTGACCGGCCGCAAGCGTGGTCACCCCGACCACACCCTTTAGCTCCCTAACGATGTTACCGCAAGCACCGCCAGTCCAGTGCTCAACCGCTCAAGCGTTAGCCACTGCGCTCGGTTTCACGTGGACAGTGGCTATATTGTGATGCACGGCAAGGACCCTGTGGCCGGCGAAGGGGACGGGAACGGGATGACTGACACGCCTGGTGCACGCCAGTACCGAACGAGGCATTCCCTAGGCGTTCGCCACGCAGGATCGCGAACTCGAGGAATCAAAATGAAACATCGAACAACGGAGTCTTGTCATGCGTGAGGGGCAGCGATCGGATTTCGTGAGACGGCTCTCCACGATGGGGCTGGGAACCCGGGAATCGATGCACGTGATGCTCGGAAGCATCGTGTACGACATACGAGCTCAGGCCGTGCAGAAGCGGTACAACGACGAGGAAATGGACGCCGTGGTTCAGTTCCACGACCAGGCCGAGGCCTTGTGGCGGGACACCATCTCCACGGATCCTCCGCTCGATCCCGAGCAGATGGTCATTCGTTTGAAGAAGCTCGTGGACCTTTGCAGCGGCCCGCTGGAACAGTTCCTATCGAAGTTGGAACGGGGCGCGCGCAACGCGGAAGAGTTTGCGGCGAAGAAATGACCTTTTCGCTCCTCGTCTGCCCCGTTACCAGTTGAACATCCCAGCGATCTTGCGATAGCGGTAATCAAAGATATCAGCCAGCGCCGGCTTGACCGAGAGACCGTGAAGGGCACGTCCCACGATACCAAAGGGTAGCCGGTACCGGACGACATCGGTCATGAGCGTTCCCTCCCCATACGGCGCGAACCGGTGGGTGTGCTCCCACAGCGCGTACGGACCATGTTCCTGCAGGTCTACGAAACCATGGGGCGGGTCCCACTCTGCAATCAGGGTGCGCCACCGCAGCGGGACGCCGGCCAAGCGAATCCTGTAATCGATGCGAGTCCCCGCCGCCATTGCAACCGGCGGCGGTGTGAGGATCCGAAAACCCATCCACGGCGGTGTTATCCTTTGCAGGTTTTCAGCACTGGCAAAAAAGGCAAACACGTCCTCCGGCACCTGAGGCAGCCATTGCTGTCGCTCGAGCCAGTACTGCCCTTTGATCTCACTGCGTGCGTGAGTGCGAAAATCCGAAACGCCGACGTGCGTCATGATCTCACCGCTGCGCTCTTCGGAGATGCACGGTACCGACGGAAGAGCGCCGATTTTCTGCTGTGGACGGGGGAGTCACATGCCGGGCGGCGGCCCGCGCGAGGCCGCGAAGCATGCCACGAAATACGAATGCATGGATGGGGTACAGCGCGTGCCAATAGGCTCGACCTAACAACCCAGCGGGGTGAAACACGGCTGTCTGGCGAATGCGCACCCCCCCAGCTTCCTCAGAAACCTCAAATTGGAGCCACGCCCTTCCAGGCAGCTTCATCTCGGCGGCAAGCCGCAGCAGCCGATCGGGCTCGACGGCCTCCACCCGCCAAAAGTCCACCGCGTCACCCGGCACCAGCTTCTCTGGATCTCGCCGGCCGCGGCGAACACCGACGCCGCCGACGAGCAAATCGAGAAAGCCCCGCAGGCGCCACAGCCAGTCACCGTAATACCAGCCCGTGCCACCGCCGATGCGACGAATGGGAGCGAAAGCATCCCGTGGCGAACAATCAATCCAACGCGAACGGGAGTCAACGATACGCGATCCCCACGGTGTACCGCCCCACTCCGAGTGTTCACCCTTGGACGAAAGCGCATCGGACCACCTGGTCTCGGCGAACTCACGGTCCTCGTTGACCAACGCCCGAGCAATGGCCTCCTTGACCCCCCGTGGCCTAATGCCGAACGACCGATTGGCACGGTCATCCAGCACTACGGTGTCATGCCGCACACTGTCAAGCAGTTTCCGCCCAATACGGGCATACACAGGTGTCACCAACCCCAGCCAGCGGCTCGACAGTCCCGGCGACAGGACGGGTACTGGCAACATCACGCGCCGTAAACCGCGCTGACGCGCGTACTCCTTCATTATCTCGTCGTACGAAACACAATCCGTACCACCGATCTCGTACACGCGGCTTCCCGTCTCCGGAATGTCCCTGGCTGCCATGAGATAAGCGAGGAGATCCTCGATGGCGATTGGCTGAGCGAGCGAACGCACCCACTTCGGCGTTACCATGACAGGCAGTTTTTCAACGAGGGCACGGACCATCTCGAATGAGAGGCTGCCTGACCCTATGACAATGGATGCACGCAATTCAATCGTGGGTGGACCGGCGTCCCGCAGGATGCGCCCGACCTCTTGGCGGCTTCGCAGGTGAGGTGACAATTTCCGATCCGAACCCAAACCACCCAAATAGACGACGCGCCTCACCCCGGCCGCCCGCGCCGCCGTGGCAAAGTTGCGAGCGCCGATCCGATCTTTCAGATCGAAGTCGCCCGTCGATCCCATTGAGTGGACCAGGTAGTAGACAACGTCGATTCCGTCCAACGGGCGGTCGAGCGACTGAACGTCGAGCACATCGCCGTACACGACTTCCGTCGATTGGCCGACGCGCCCTGTCAAGTGCTGCGGGCGTCGGGCAAGACAGCGGACAGACACGCCTCGACTCTCCAGTGCGCGAACGAGTCGCCCACCCACATAACCCGAGGCGCCGGTGACCAACACCGCAGGACTATTTGTCTTCGCCTGAGGCTGAATCGACGTCATTATTGACTCCCTCATGAATCCTAGCTCGAATACTGAGCGAACTTACATGTTCAAAGATGGGCGCGGAACTGCCGCTCTGTCATGGCAGCCCGCGCCCTGAAACCCGAAACGCGGACTATAGCGCTTCGGGACTACAGAGGTGCCTCACGAACCCTGCGGCAGCACCACTGAATCAATGACGTGGATTACTCCGTTGCTCGCCTCGATGTCCGTGCCGATGATGCGGGCGTTGTCGATCATGGGAGCACCACCGTCGATTTTGATCTCCAGGTCCTCTCCCTGAACGGTCTTGGCCGAGCGCAAGCCCGCCACGTCGGACGCCATCACCTTCCCCGGCACGACATGGTAGGTCAGAATGGCAATGAGCTTGTCCCGGTTCTCAGGCCGAAGGAGGCTCTCGACCGTCCCGGCAGGGAGCTTGGCGAACGCCTCGTTCGTCGGGGCAAAAACGGTGAACGGCCCGTCGCTCTTCAGCGTTTCCACAAGACCGGCGGCCTTCACCGCGGCCACGAGGGTGCTGAAATCGTCATTGCCGGCAGCGATGTCGACAATGTCCTGTGACTGAGCGCCAGCCGGTGCTGTTGCGAATACAGCTACCGCACTAGCGGCGAACAGAGTTGGGATGATGCGCTTCACGCTTCCTCCGATGGTTGAGAGATTGGGATATTTTGAGAAGATCCGATTACCTGGTGGGCACTGCCCACAGGCTCCAGCGGCGCTGGATCGACCTCCACTGTAGCGCCTGATACAGCGCACTCAGTCCGACAAGACCGTAAACCGACTTGCTTGTGAAAGACGCGTCACCGAGAGCCGCTGCGACCAGATCGAGACTGAAAAACCCGACTAGCCCCCAATTCAGCCCGCCGATGACCAGCAGCACAGCCGCAACCACGTCTAACGTTCTGGAAAAGCTCATGATGTTCTCCCCTTCCTCCATTGAGGTCCATTTGTTGTCCATCAATTTATAGGACAGAGCCAGAATGTCAAGTGCTTGTCTAGTAAAAATATTGACCATAGATGGACGAATAGTATATTGGCTGTATGAGAACCGAACCTGATAGGGCAGCAAAAGCCTCCGTGCGGCGGGCTGAACCCAGCGGGACCCGAGGTTTACGCACTACCACGCGGCGGCACTCTGGGGTGAGTGTTCCCACCGCACGGCTGCGCGTGCTCAACGATGCCCCTGCGAATGTGGACGGGAGCTTCGTGCTGTACTGGATGGTGGCGTACCGCCGGCTGGAGTGGAACTTCGCCCTCCAGCGAGCAGCTGAATGGGCCCGCGAGCTTGAAAAACCCTTGGTCATCCTCGAGGCCCTGCGGGCCGACTATCCCCGGGCCAGCGACAGGCTGCACCAATTCATCATTGACGGGATGCGCGATAACAGCCGGCGGGCTGCCCAAAGCAACATCGCGTACTATCCCTACATCGAAACGTCAGCTGGATCAGGGAAGGGGTTATTGCAGGCGCTGGCCCGGCGCGCCAGCGTGGTCATTACAGACGACTTTCCAGCGTTCTTCGTGCCACGGATGGTGGGGGCATCCGCTCGGGTGGTCTCGGCTCGCATGGAGGCCGTGGACTCGAACGGCCTCGTTCCAGTACGACAGAGCACCAAGGTATTCACCACAGCGCATTCATTTCGGCGGCACTTACACCACGAGCTTCCCCACCATTTGGGCGATTTCCCCGAAGAACGGCCTCTGCGCAACCTCCCCCGAGCGTCACGCTCGGTCGTGCCCAGCGACATTCTCGAGCGCTGGCCACAGGCTCGCCTGAAAGAACGTTCCGCAGATCATGATCTCCTCGCACGACTTCCCATCGACCACGCCGTGCCGCCGGTCGATGTGCGGGGGGGCAGTGGCCCGGCGAAACGCGCGCTGCGGCGCTTCCTCGATCGCGGCTTGGACGCCTACGCCACGCTCCGCAACCACCCGGAAGAGGAGGTCACCAGCGGCCTCTCACCGTACCTGCACTTCGGTCACATCTCGGTCCACCACGTTTTCGCCGAACTCGCCGAACGGGTGAACTGGTCACCTCTCGATATTGCACCTCAGGCCTCGGGACGTCGCCGGGGCTGGTGGGGTGCGGGTGAGGGCGCAGAGAGCTTTCTCGACGAGTGCATAACGTGGCGGGAAGTCGGGTTCAACATGTGCGTTCACCACGGCTCGTACGACAAGTTCTCGTCGCTTCCCGGCTGGGCACGCATGACGCTCAACGATCACGCACGTGACCGGAGACTGCACACGTACACGCTGGAGCAATTCGAGTCCGCCCAGACGCACGACGAGCTGTGGAACGCCGCACAAGGCCAGCTACTGCGCGAAGGCTCCATTCATAACTACCTGCGAATGCTCTGGGGGAAGAAGATCCTGGAATGGACCCGGTCGCCGCGCCAGGCGCTGCGATTCATGATCGAACTCAACAACAAATACGCACTCGATGGACGCGGCCCCAATTCCTATACCGGCATCTTCTGGGTTTTGGGACGCTACGACCGTGCTTGGGGACCCGAGCGGCCGGTTTTTGGAAAGGTTCGCTACATGAGCAGCGAGAACACGGCTCGGAAGTTTCCTGTTAAGGAGTACATCAGGCGCTACCGCACGTGACCGCTGCGAGTCTCCCTAGCGAGAAGTGCCTACGGGCCGAGGATCGTCACACCGCGACGGCGCCACGCCAGTTGAGCGGTATCAGCTCCGCCGGACCTCCGTCGTCACGCCCTGTAACGCTGAACGAAACTCCTTGAGATCCGCAACACGGATCGCCCCAAGCTCATCGAGCACCTTGCGATAGCCATCTGCGGCCCGCCCACCAGCGATCAACACCACCTCGTCGGAAAGCAGGCGGCGCAGCCGCGTAAGCTCCCCGGGAAGCAGGGGATCGTCCGACGGATAGACGATGCTCAGGGCTACCACGCGCGCGCCCCGCTGGGTTGCCGCGGCCGCGATGTCCTCGGCAGGAAGGTCCGCGCCCAGGTAAACGACCCGCCATCCCTCGGTGACGGCTGCGGCCGCCGCCATCATGGCGCCGAGCTGGTGCCGTTGCCCGGTCGGTGTGGCTACAACCACTGCCGGCCCGCCGGCGGGGCCTCCTTCCCGGGTGAGCTCCCCCAAAAACGCTTGCACGGTGGTGGTCGCCAGATGCTCATGGCCGATCCGAAGCGTCCCGTCACACCAGCGATCTCCCACGGTCCACACGAGGGGGACAAGCAATTCCTCAATAAGCTTGTGCTGCGAGAACTCCAGGGAGGCAGCGGAAAGCAGTCCGTGGAGCCGAGGGCCGTCGAAATGCTGGATCGCGTCGAGGCAGGAAGAGAGCAGCCCATTGCCGGCCTCCTGCCCCGAGCCGACCGGACTCCGTACCCCCACAGTCGGCCCCGGCACTGTTGCGGATTCGTCCTCCTGCGCCAGAGCCACCAGCTCCTCACGAGAGAGAGTGGCAACCTGGCCTATGGACCTCCCCGCGCCAGCAACCCGCTTAAGCAGCAGCAGCCGCTCGATGTCCGCATCCGAATAGAGCCGCCGCCCCGTCTCCGAACGGAGAGGTGTTACCGCCTCGTAGCGGCGCTCCCACGCCCGCAGCGCATCCGCTGATAGCCCGGTTCGGCGCACGACAACCTTAATCGGGTGTCTCGGAAGCTGGAAGTCGGCAGGTGATTTCATGGCAACAAGTTATAAATCTGCCCATTTGATGTCAATAAAAAAGCTGGACAGAGCTACCTGCCCCGCCCGATGTGGGCTGAAACCGCTGCCCCGGCTTCCCCGTAGTGCCGGAGACCCCCTCACAACCGGAGACGCCATGGGCCCACTGCTCAAGGATCTCAAATTCGGAGCACGGGCGCTGCTCAAGCGGCCCGGCTCGACTGTCCTCTCCATCATCGCCTTCGGGCTCGGCATCGGTCTCACCACGACGATGTTCAGCATCATCTACGGCGTCTACTTCCGTGGGATCGGCGTCCCGGAGTCAGACCGTCTCACAGTCGTCCATCGCACCAATCTGTCGGAGGACATCGAGCGGATGGGTGTGGACCAGCACGACTTGTACGACTGGCGGGAGCAGCAGCAGTCGTTCGTTGGACTGGCCGGGTTCTCCACCGGAACGATCAACGTGAGCGGTACCGAGGGTCCCGAGCGGTTCGATGGGGCGTTCGTGTCGGCCAACCTGTTCGACATCCTCATGGTGGCTCCCGTCATCGGCACCACGTTTCGCGAAGGGGACGACGCAGCCGGAGCACCGCTCACTGCCGTGATCGGCTACGACGTCTGGCAGACGCGGTACAATAGCGACCCCGGCGTCGTCGGCAGCACAGCGAAGGTGAACGGAGAGCAGGCTACGATCCTGGGCGTCATGGCCGACGGTTTCCAGTTTCCCGCCGAAGAGGAGATTTGGATCCCGCGGCGCGACGTGCGAAGCGAGAACCCAAAGAGGGGCGACGGCCCGTGGTTTTCGGTCATGGGGCGTCTGAAGGACGGGGTGACACTGGATCAGGCAGGTCAGGACATGGCGCTCATCGCACAGCGCCTGGCGCAGGAGTATCCCGAATCCAACGAAGGTGTGGGGGTCGCATTCATCGGTTTCGTTGAGCAAGCGATCGGTGATGATATCAATCCCATCTTCGCTGCCATGGAGATCGCCACGATCTTCGTGCTGCTCATTGCCTGCGCGAACGTGGCCAATCTCCTGCTCGCTCGGGCCGCGTTGCGGACGAAGGAAGCGGCGGTCCGCTCGGCGATCGGCGCCAGCCGGCTCCGCGTGGCATTCCCGTTCTTCGCTGAGGCCATCGTGCTGTCGGCGGCGGGTGCGCTGCTCGGCATCGGCATCGCAAAGATAGGCGTCGGTCTCTTCGATCGAGCGACGACCGGCATCGGCAAGCCCTACTTCATGGAGTTCGCCATCGATCTTCCGATCCTCGGCTATGTAGTGGCCATTACGGCGCTCACCGCGCTCGTGTCGGGCGCCGCACCCGCCTGGCAGATCGCTAAGGCCGACGTCAATTCGATTCTCAAAGACGAGAATCGCGGGTCCTCGAGCATGCACGCGGGGAAGGTGAGCAAGGTGCTGGTAGTGGGCCAGGTCGCCATGTCGTGCGCACTGCTCGTGGGCGCCGGCCTAATGACGAAGAGCATCACCAAACTCAGCAATTACCAATTCAGCTTTGAGACGGAAAACCTGTTCACGGCCCGCGTGGGAGTTTTCGAGGCGGACTACCCCACCGCCGAGGCCAAGCAGCGACTCTTCCACGACCTGAAGCAAAGGCTCGAGGCTGTCCCCAGAGCGCAGTCAGTGACGTTGTCCGATGCGTTGCCGACATGGGGAACGCAGAATCCCCGGTTTGCGATCCAGGGAGAAACGTACGAGACCGACCAAGACTATCCCCGAGCTCGCATGGTCGCGATCACACCGGATTACTTCCAGACTTTCAGCGTGGACATCGTGCGCGGTCGTGACATCACGGAGCAAGACGTGGCCGAGGCACCTCCGGTGGCGCTCGTGAATCAGCGGTTCGCCGAGAAGTTCTTTCCCGGCGCCGACCCCATCGGCCGGCAGATCCGCCAGGGAACTTCGGAGAGTGAGGAGCCGTGGCTCACGATCATGGGCGTCGCCCCGAATATGAAGGTCGAGGGATTT
>JBDHDY010000034.1:0-12736 GCA_039591275.1 Gemmatimonadota bacterium
CTCGTGCAATCTACGCACGGCAGCCCGGACGCCGAGGCCGGTCACGTCGGGCACGGCATGCCTCGTAGAATCCGGACGCTGGGCCTCGAAGGGCCAACCCACGACGTACGGAACTACGCCGGCATCGACGGCCGGAGGAACACGGGCTACCGTCGGTGTCCCGTCGAGTTGCGAGCGGTCTAGCGATGAGGTCCGTGCCGCCAACACCTGCTCCAACACAGACCTCGTGAGTGGTGCGGCGCTGAGCTGAGCGTAGCTCCCCTCGGGATCGTCGAGTTTTACCACCATGACCAACTGGGGATCCTCGGCGGGGAAAAGGGACGCGAAGCTGGCCGTTGAGGCGCCAGGCACATATCCGTCCGGCCCAAAGCGTCTCGCGGTGCCGGTCTTGCCGCCCACCTCGTAGCTAGCGAGCGCCGCCGTGACTCCGGTGCCCCCTTCATAGACTACGTCGCGCAACATAGTCCGCAGCTCCTCGGCCACTTCTCGGCTCACCACCCTGCGGACCGGTTCGGGCGTGTGGCGATACACTTCCTTGCCATCAGGATCGACAACACGGGATATCAGCGTCGGTCTGAGCATGATCCCATCGTTGGCAATGGCAGCGTATGCCTGGGCAAGCTGCAGTGCGGTTACCGCGATCTCGTAGCCCATGGCCAGGCTCGGAGCGCTCGCCCGCGACCATTGTGCCGGCCGACGCAGCAGCCCTCCGGACTCCGACGGATACTCTACCCCGCTTGGCGCCCCGAAACCGAAATCCCGCAGCATGGTGTATTGCTGCTCCGGGCTGAGGCGCCGGATGAACTTCGCCATGCCAACGTTGCTCGACCGCCGGAGGACATCCCTGAGCGTCATCCATCCCTCCGGATGTTCATCAGTGATAGTCCGGCTGCCTAGGACAAGCCTGCCTTGCTCACCCCAAACTGAATCCGTGGACTCGACAAGCTCGTGGACCAGCAACGCCGCGGCCGCAAATAGCTTGGCGGTCGATCCCGGCTCGAAGACCGACGTGAACGCGCTGGGAGAAGTGCTTCCGTCGGCGCGCCGGGATGCGACCGCGAGTAGTTCCCCGCTTGCTGGATCGAGGACGAGGACCTCGCCCCCGATAGCCTCGAACTTCGCGATCGCGTCAGACAGTGCCCGTTCGACGATGTCCTGCAGCTCGGCATCGAGCGTCAGGTACGCATCGTGGCCGGGCACCGGGAAGAGATCGAGGCGCGAGGGAGATTCGTAGCGCCTGCCAAATTGGTCTCGGAGAACCACGGCACGTCCCGCTCGCCCGGAGAGTAGCGTGTCCAGGACGCGCTCCATGCCGCTGGCGGGTCGGCCGGGGGCAGCGGGGAGACCGAGCACCGCCCGGGCAAATTCCCGGTCGGGGTGAAAGCGGGTGAATTCACTAGTGAGGTGAACGCCGCGCATCTCTCTGAGGGGAACCACCTGCAGCAGTGAGAATGGTCCGTGGAAGTACACATAATCTCTGCCAAGTGCCCGTGCCATCTCACGGCCTGAGAGTCCGAGGTTCTGTACGATCAAGGGGACGTCGCGGCCTCCGCCCCGGAGTTCCTTGGGCGCAACACCGACGTGAAACATCTCCTGAGTCAGTGCAAGTGGGACTCCATTCCTATCGTAGATCGCTCCTCGGCTGGCTGGAAGCTCAACCTCCTCAGTTCGCTGGGCCTGGGCCGCAGCTCGGTACTGCCCCCCCCGCACAAGTTGGATTTGGGCTGCACGAACGCCAAGCCCGCCGAAGGCCAAGGCAAAGGCGATCTGGATCGCTCGCATGCGAAGAACGGGTCGCGCCATGGTTAAGAGGGGTACCTCCGTGCTGCAATGAGTATGCTGCTGTGGCCATGTGCCCTGTTCTGGCGCTGGGTGGGTACCATGCTCACCGCTCGCTGGGTTCGGTTGGAATCTGAAGTATTACAATCTCGCTGTCGGCAGGTAGGCGCAGGCCCAGCGAACCGGCACGCGGGATGAGTGTCGCGCGGCTTCGTGCCGTGCGGATTCTCCTGAGCAACTCTGCTTTCTGCGCTTCGAGCGTCGAGCGTTCGAGATTGAGCTGCCGAAGACTTGTCGCTGCTACGACCGATGACGTTTGCCTCGTCACCACCCACGTCAGCACTCCCAGGAAGAAGAAGAGCCCAAGCGCTACCCAGCTGCGACCTCTACGACGCATCGAACTTACGAAAAACACGCAGTTTCGCGCTGCGCGCTCGGGGGTTTGCAGCAATCTCCTCTGCAGTGGGCACCAGAGGTCGTTTTGTCAGCACGGTTCCCCATGGCTCCCCTCGACACGTACAAACCGGTTGGTGAGGCGGGCAGACACATGCCCGAGCCCACTCGAGGAAGAGATGTTTGACGATGCGGTCCTCCCCTGAATGGTAGGTGATGACCGCCAGGACGCCGCCCGGGCGCAGGGCCTTCCGCACGGCCGGGAGGGTACGCTCCAACTCCGCCAGTTCGTCATTCACCTCGATGCGTACCGCCTGAAACAGGCGGGCAAATACGGCAGGGCCCGTCCGAGGGCCGAGAGCAGCCCGGATCGCGTTGACGAGATCGTCGCTCGTGGCAAAGGGTTGCCCTGCGCGACGTCGCACGATCTCCCGGGCCAGGCGACGCGACCGAGGCTCGTCACCGTAGTCCCGGAACACACGGCCGAGTTCACTCTCGGTACACTCGTTGAGCACGTCCGCGGCAGAGCTGGCCTGGTCACCACTCATACGCATATCAAGGGGCGCTCCTCGCCGAAAGGTGAAGCCCCGCTCATTCTGGTCGAGCTGCTGGGAAGAAACTCCGAGATCAAAGAAGGCTAGGTCGGGTTGGAACTGTTCGATAACCGTGAGAGTGTCTGGGTCGGCAAAGCTCCCGCATATGCATGTCACTGCCGGACCCAGCCGCGCTCGCACGGCGGCTATGGCATCGGGATCTCGGTCGACAACCAACACCTCGAGGCCAGCCTGCACAAACGCCGCAGCGTGACCCCCTCCTCCCGCCGTACAATCGACGGCACGCGATCGCCCAAGAGCGATGCGCTCCACCCGTTCGGCGAGGACGGGTACGTGGAAGATGGGCACCCTCACGCAGGAAAAGAACAAGAGCCCTGCTTGGAGATCAAGCAGGGCTCTGGTGCATTTGCGAAGCGGGGCTGACGGGACTCGAACCCGCGGCCTCCGGTGTGACAGACCGGCACTCTAACCAAACTGAGCTACAGCCCCTCCTGAGATAGGCCGAGCAATGTACCCACTCCAACACCCCCACATCAAGAGCCTGCCGGCCGCACGTGGAGCGGCTCAATCCGTTTCAGCCTAGGGACACTCGAAGTTCTGGCGGAACGCCGGAACGAGGTCCTCGTATTGCTGTAATCCTCCAAGAATCTGTTGTGCACCTTGCTCGGAGACGCTCATCCCGAGATTCATCGCCTCTTTCCCTCGTGCCACGACCTCCGCGTAGCGCCGGACCATATCACACGACTCCGAGTTGCGCACTTCCTCAAAGAACCCCTGCAGATAGAAGAAGGTCGCATAGCCGAGGAAGAAATTGCCCTGGGCCGTCAGCCGCTGGCCCACATCGTACTCGAGCGCCTTCTCGAGCCAACTTAGGGCGTAGTCCGGGCGATACTGCGCACGCGCCAGCCCAGAACCGGTCGTAAAGTACATGACCGAGATATTCTGAACCACGGCCTCGTTTTGCGTACGCCCCAGTGCCAGCTGCAGCAACGAATCCGCCTGTGCCATGGCCGCCGTGTCCAAGGGCACAGTGGAGTCGATCACCAAACCGTCCAAGACGATTTGGGCCGCCGAGAGGGGAGCCCGGAAGTCGTGGGGGAGCATCTCCGTCAACCGCGCATAGGCATCGAGGGCGGCCTCTTTATCGCCGGCATTATTGAGCCATTGAGCACGCACCGTCCAAAACGACGAAGAGTTCGGTGCGTGCTGTACCGCCTCTCCCGTCCAGCGGACAGCGGCCGCCGTATCGGGGATGAGGCCAGCGGCTCCGATAACCTGCATGTAGAAGACCGTGTCGCCGACCAGCGCCGTGTCGAGGGCGTACTGCGCCGACAGCCCATCGTGTGCACACGCCCACATCTCACCCTCTACACAGGTGCGGGCTTTGAGCCGAAGCAAGGCAAGTTCCTCGGGCGTCCGCTCCAACCCGACCTCGATCAGATTTAGGGCCCTGTCGTATTCCTCCAACTCGATCCACATGGCGGCCACGCTCTGGCGCAGCTGCACATCACGGGATTTGGCGTTGAGCTGAGACTCGTATGCTTCCACCGCTTTCACGGTGTCGCCGCTTTGCAGGTACAGCACACCGAGGCGGTCCCATCCACGTTCGAAGAGGGAGTCGCCTGTGACCACCTGCTCGTATGCCCAGATCAGGCTGTCCCGCGGTTGCTGGGTGGCTTCGAACACGTACGCCAAGCACAGTGCCGCTGCCGGGTGACTCGGGTAGAGCTGGAAGGCTCGCCCAACGCGGTCACGTGCTCCCCTGAAGTCGCTCCGGTCGCGCCGATCCGAGCACTCGCGGGCCTCTTCGGCAGCACGCGCCTGATTCCGGAGCGAATCGCTGATCGTGTCAGCGAATTTGTCCGGTTGCTGGCCAGCCTCACCGGCGACCTGGATCCAGCCCGCCATGCCGGAGCGGCCAATATCCACGAGACGGAGGGTGACGGCGGGCCCGGAATTGGTGCTGAGGCGTCCCACGATGTAGGAATCGGCTCGAAGGAACCGGGCCAGCTGCTCCGCCGAGTTGTCGTCGAGCAACGCATCGCACTCAAACCCGGATGCCGTCAGCGCTTCACAGTACTGATCGGTCGTAATCACGTGCAATTGGTTCCGAACCCTGGAGGAGAACTCACCCCGCATCTCATCCGCGAGCGTTATAGCGTACGCCGAATCCGCGGCAGGATCGGCCGGAACCGCTGGAAGGATCAACACCCGCTCCAGGTTCCTCTGCTGCCGTCCCCTCTGCCCCTCGGCGGGGGCGGCATTCAGCAATAACCCCCAGGCAGCGAATAAGGTGAGGGGTGCAACCTTAAGAGCCAAACGAGACATACGCACTGATCTGTCCTCCGAACTCTTGACTAACTGTTGAGGGAGCCACGCCTCCCCCAAATAGCGCTCTATTAATGTATGGTACACCGATGGGCGAAGAGGGATTCGAACCCCCGACTTCCTGCGTGTAAAGCAGGCGCTCTGGACCAGCTGAGCTATTCGCCCGGGGTCGACGGTTACAGGGCCAATCCCAGCGGGAACAGCACGCAATAGCCCAGCACGAGCAATATCGGAGCCAGCGTGGTCGATCCTCTAGCCAGGAGCAAATAACCGGTCGCCAGTGATAGCACGGCCGTGCTGAGAAGAACGGTGTTCTTCGGGCCGAACCTGAGCCGGGCTGACGATGCTCCCTTTTGTGGCATAAGGGCTTAGCCTAACGGTGAACACCTTGGCAGTCAAGAAGGCCGCCCCTCCCCGTGCCCCTCCCCATGCCCCTCCCCATTGATCGGAACTACCCAGCCCTGGTCCAGGGCAGCGCGGCGAATGCGGTCCCGGCGTCGCCTGCGGGCCCAGATGAAAAGGACCATTCCGCCCACGACCGTCCAAAACACCGAGAACGACGTGGTGAACAGCAGCCAACCGTAGCGACGGCGGAGATCTTTTTGCCACATCACTTCGAACTGATCCAACGTGATGGCGTAGGTCCGCCGGAGGGCCTGGTCGAAGTCCGATGTGGTGCCGAGGGAGGCGATGAGGGGTTCGAGCCCCCGCTCACCTCCCAGACGCTCTAGCAGGACCACGGTGGTGGTCGCCAGGGCATAAGCGGCGGCACTCCTAGTGGCCCCGGCGCGCAGATCCCGGTTGAGTGTCACAAGGCCGGGGACGCGCCCCCGGACCAACTGCCAGTTGACCCGCAGCGCGTCGAGGCGACCCCACTCGTGGGCGGCCCGGCTGGCGTAGCCCTCATCAAACCAAAGAGGGACGACCCGGACGGCGTTTCGGAGGGCGAGGTGGGCCAGCTCGTGGCGCAGCACCTGGTGAACGTTGGCGTTCAGGATCAGGACCATGGTGTTGGTGCCTGGAAACGCTGCACCTGAGCCCCAGGGGGGAAGACGCCCGGCCGTGACCGAGTCGAAAATCGCCTGGTTGGGCGCCAGGATGAGGCGCATCGGGAACCGAGCTGGAGTCGGAATGCCGGGCCACGTCGTGGAACGATCGGCCAGCTCGGCGAGCGCCGTCGCGGCCCCCGCGTCACCCGGCCAGTGAACCGCTGCCACCCGGCCGACCCGTGAGACGCTCGGGCCCTGGGCCACTAACGCGAAGAGCAGTAGCGTTACGACTTGGGCGGCTCCTGTCCTTGTTCCACCAATTGCAGCACCTCACCACAACGCTTGCCCCAGGGATTGAACCGGTTGGCCTTGAATCCCTGGCCCCAGGTGGCTCGCGCAGTCTCGGGATCGCCGGAGAACCACTGCGCACGTCCCAGCTCGTAATACGCTTCGATGAGATTTGGACCGAGCCTCAGCGTCTTCTCGAAGAAGGTTTGCGCGTCCTCATACATCTCTCGCTCGAAGTAGACGAGCCCGAGGTAGAAGTGCGCGTACAGCGTTGCCTTCCGATCGTTGTCCAGCCGGATGGCCTTCGAGAGATGCTCGATTGACTCACCAAAAATACGCTTCTTGAGGCAGATGTATCCCACATTGATCCGGGCCAGCGAATTGGCCGGTTCCCGGATCAGGACCTGCTGGAAGGTGGCGAGGGCGTTGTCATAATCCCCCTTGAGCATCTGCGCCCATCCTAGCTGGGATTGGGCCTGGATGTCGTTCGGGGACAGCTCGAGCGCTTTCGTCAGCGCGTGGATGGCACCGTCGTAATCCCCGAGCGAGAGCAGGTTCCAGCCTTTTTCCACGAACGTCGATGCGCCGATGTGATCCTGTAGTACCGCCGCCGGAACGGCGCCGGTGAACTTCGGAGCTTGATCGCTCGTTTCGCTCTGCGCGAGTTCCTTGTACTTGTCGACCAGACCACGGATATCGTCCTTCAAAGCGTTCAGATCGGCGATCGACTGATCCACCGTCTTGAACAGGGCGATGATGTCGCGCTTGACCGCCTCGCGCGCCTCGCCGGTGGGACTGGCCTCCAGTCGCACCAGGATCTCGTCGAATCGCTTTCGGAGAGGGGTAGGCATCTCGCCTTCACTCATGAGTCGGCTCCACGGCAAGCGTCTCGAGCGTCATTCGCTCCTTAGACGTGAGGATCTTCGCCACCGCGAGAACGACGATTGTCCGATCCTCCCGCGCAATAATCCCGCTGATGTATTTTGCCGCAAGACCACGCACAATAGGCGGTGGTGACGTCACCTCCTCAGCAGCCACCGTGAGGAGCTCCACCACTGCGTCAACCACCACCCCGATCTTCCCTTGTTCCCATTCCAGGATCATCAAGCGTGTTTCGTCACGATTCTCGGCCTCTACGTCCAGCCGCTTTCGCAAATCTACGACGGGAACGGACCGGCCACCGTAAGTCAATACCCCCTCGAGAAACTCCGGTGCCTTCGGGAGCGGCACTGGTGACTCGTACCGCAAGATGCGTTCGACCTCTAGAATACCAAAGGCAAACTGATGGCCTCCAATGCGAAAGACGACCAGTTGGATCTCGTCTTCGCCTCTCATTGCTCCGGGTCCCCATCGGCCATTGAGAGTCGCTCGCCCAGAGCTGCGAGGTCGAGAATGGGGATCAGGGCATCGGCCTGGTTCGCA
The DNA here is from genome assembly GCA_039591275.1 of Gemmatimonadota bacterium. Classification (GTDB taxonomy): domain Bacteria; phylum Gemmatimonadota; class Gemmatimonadetes; order Gemmatimonadales; family GWC2-71-9; genus JBDHDY01. The sequence continues at coordinate 7,754 of JBDHDY010000034.1, forward strand.
ATCCCAGAGGCCCACGGGAGCCGTCGCCCCGGCGGCATTGGCTTCGGCTCCTCCCGCACGACCGCATCCGCGTCATCGACCTCAAAGGCGACCGGCTTGTCCAGGCAGCTCACGAGCACCACCGTGTTGGAGTATTCCCGCGGAGGATCGCAGCCGCCCAACAGAGCGCCAAGGTGAACAACTGGAACCATACGGCCACGCAGGTTGGCCGCTCCTCGAACGGAACGCTGAGCTGCCGGAACTGGAACGGGCGTCGCTCCGTCCACCACTTCTACCACATCGTCGATGGGCAGCCCGTACCTGGTTCCCTCGGTTCGCACGAGAAGATAACCGCTCACCGGACGATTCGCGCCCGTGTCCCGCTTAGGCACCGATGCCGCCCGTCCCGGGAGGCGCGCCGAGTGCCCTACCCTCGCCGGATCTCATGTGAGAGCGTTCATCGTGTCGAGGTTAGTCCGCGCCAGCTGATGGTCGGGGTTCAGCTGGAGTGTCATCCGCCACATGTCAGATGCCTTGGCGTGATCCATGCGGCGATACGCAATGTTTCCCAACTTGAAATACACGTCATCGCCCAACTCGGGATCGAGCTTAATGGCACGATCGTAGGCCTCCCACGCGTCGTCGTAGCGTCCCGTCCGGTAGTGGAGGTCTCCCATGTTCTTGAAGATCTGAGGGATGACCAAACCCTCGGTGGCCGCCCCTCGCAGGGTGTCTTCCGCCTCGTCGACTTGCCCCATGACCTCGAGCACAACCGCCAAGTTGTTGCGCAGGGTGGCGCTCTGGGGGTAATGCTCGACACCGGTCCTGAGCACGGTTTCCGCCTCCGCGAAGTTCTCCCGTTTGACCAGGACAAGGGACTGCGCCCAATACCACACTTCGGGTAGCACCTCACCCTGCGAGACCTCCCTCGCTCGGTCCAACCTTCCCCCAGCAACTTCGAAGTTCCGCTGTTTGAGGGCGACGACGCCCCAACTGGTCAAGACGCGGCGATCGTGGCGCGCTCGCGTAGCCGCCTCGCCGTATGCCGCCTCGGCGTCCTTCAAGCGCCCGAGTTGCTCGAGGCTGAGGGCCAGATTGTGGAGAGCTGTAGGCTTGGGACCCTCAAGCTCCAGGCAACGTTTGAACTCCCCGATCGCCGTATTCCACTCGCCTTGTTTCCCGGTTAAGAGGCCCAGAAAAAAGTGGGACGTGGCATCGGTATCCATGAGCTCGACGACTCTGCGGAACTCCCGCGCTGCCTCTTCGGTCATGCCGGTCTTGTAGAAGGCCACGCCCAGATTACGGTGCTCGGCGATCTGCGCGTCGACCACCAGGCGGGCCCGCATATCGCTCTTGCGGACCCGACGGGCAAAGCCTGCAGTGATCAGTCCGTACAGTGCTTTACCCACGTCAAACTCGACGAGGCCGGAGTCCTCGACAATCTGCGCAACGTCTCGCTCACCGTCGATCAGCTGGAGGATGCGCTGCTGCTCCTGAGAGAGCTCGACCCCGCTCGCTTTTAGACGGCCCTGGTCAACCGAAAAGACGACATCGAACGACGGGATCTTCTTTTCAATCAGGCTCCACTCATCGACACGCCGCGCACCCTCCAACAGAACGGATTCCGGATTGATGGAAACACGCACGTCCTGTTCCTCGGGCTCCACGCCGGCCTCGAAGTGGAAACTGCCCCGCGTCCATGTGAAGAGATGGAACACCGCTTCCTCGACCTGGATGCGCACGAACCCCTCGAGGTCCGCTTGGCTTATTGCGCCCGCCTCCACGAGATGCTGTCCGAGCCTCTTGTCCCTTTCGAGTCCCTGGCGGTTGATGGCCGCGTCCAGTTGCTCCTTGGTGATCTTGCCCTTGTTCAGGAGGATGTCACCCAAGCGATCGCGCCTGTTGACAATGGACGCATACGTGATCCGCCCTTTGTCGAAGTAGACATACCCGAGGCTGTTGCGATCGGAGAGCGACAAGCGGCCGGCCTTCTGTCCCAAAGCAAGCAGCTGCAGGACGTCGGGCAGCGACGCTTCCCGGAGACTTCCCTTGATCGCCATTACTTCACATCCTCCACGAGACGCTCGGCAGGATCGATCCAGTCCCAAACCATCTTCTCTCGGCTATTCACACCACCCAGGGGGACAGGTGTGCCGGTCTCGCGCCCAGTGAACGCAGGCGACTCGGCCACCGTTCCCTCGAGCAGACGTTTGGCCAGTTCTACCGAAGGGGCCTCGCCAACCGCTTCGGCACCGGAAAGGACGCGCTCCAAAGTTCCAAGCACCGAGCGGACCGATTCTGCCTGCTGCCGCGCTAGATAATCCGCCAACGCTTCATCGCCCGAGCCGACTCGCCGCGACAGATGTGTCAGCACGATATCGCGGCGTAACTCACGGTCGGGGGGGCCGAGGCTGGCGATGAGGCCGGCACCGAGTCGAGCGGCCAGGTCCGCACCAAGACCCTCGATCTCCTGGGGTGCGCTATTGCTGGTCAACACCAGCTGCCGCTTTTCCTCACAGAAGAGGTTGATGAGTTCCAGCAACTCCGCTTGTACACGATCGCGCGCCGAAATCTCGTGTACATCGTCCAGGAGAAACGCAGACGCACAGCGGTATCGCGCCCGCCACACGCCAACGCGATCCTTCTCAATCGCTTCGACGAGTTCTTCGATGAACGTCTGAGCGGAAAGACACGCTACGATCCGGCCACCCTCACACAGGCCCCGCCCCACAGCATGGAGCAGATGCGTCTTCCCGACACCCGAGGGCCCCACCAGCACCAAGGGGTTGTAACGCACCCCGGGCTCAGGGATCACCGCTTGAGCTGCGCCCACTGCCATTTTCGTCGATTCCCCAGCGAGGAAGTCGTCGAGTGAGAAGGTCTCAGCAGGGCCTGGCGGAGGTTCGAGACCGCTTTTCACTTTGCTCACGATGCCTGCCGCCTCTTCTAGGCGATCGGGATCGCGAAAGACTGCATTGCGGGCAGCTACCGGGTCGAGCTCGGCCAACTCCTGCTCGAGGCTCTGAAGCTGCGCGACCGTCTGCTGAAACTCGGCCACCGCAGCCGCCGGATCCCCCTGGGAGTGCTCCTCGAGCAGTCTTTCCAGCCGCGACGTGCGGTAGCCACGCTCCGACCACACCTGCACCATCTTGCCGATCCGCTCGTTCCACGCCTCGACCTGCTGGGTCACGGTGACCGCGACATCTGACAAGAAGTCGCCGAATTCATCCGCCGAGGCCTCCGCCGGCCCTCCTGCGATGGACGCGGGCGTCCCGGCGGTACCCTCATCAGGTGCGTCACCCGTCACCAACGCACGCGCCGCGTCGGCCGATAGCCGGGTGTCGCTCACCTCTTGAAATGCGACGACTCGATTGAGAATGCCGAGCAATTCCCTCACGTTACTCACATCGTACCCCGCCACGACCTCGAGCACACCTTCCGCGAATTGGGATCCGCCTTCGGCAGTGCGGTGTTCCAGAATCGCATGGCGCGTCTCAAACTCCGGCCCGGCGATCTCCACGGTCACACCATCGTTGAGGCGTTCGAGAAGTTCTTGGTCCAACTCCGAGAGTTCCGACGGGGGACAGTCACCGGTCAGTACCAGTTGCTTGCCCTCCTGCTGGAACTGCGTCGCGATGCGGAGCAGCTCCGATTGCAGCTCTTTGCGATGGACCAGGAATTGGACGTCGTCGATCAAGAGCACATCGCTCGCGCTCAGCTGCGAGCGAAACTCACCCAGCTCGCCGGTGGACACCGAGGCGTGATACCGTTGAAGCAACTCATCGAGAGTGACGTACTCGACATTGTGTGAAGGCTGGAGTTCCTTGGCCCTGTGACCGATCGCGGTGATGAGGTGTGTCTTTCCCAGCCCGGTCTGGCCGGAAATGAAAAGGGGATTGTACGCTTCACCGGGGTTCTCGGCTACGGCGCGAGCCGCAGTGACCGCAAGGCGGTTGCTCGCCCCAACGACGAACGTTTCGAAAGTCGATCCGGGATTGAGCCCGCGGGTCACCCCGGCTGCTCCTCGCTGAGTTTCCGCAACACGAGCTCAGAGACTCCCTTCAGCGTTTCAAAAACGCCTGTTCCCGAAAGTGCATCAGCGGCGAAGCTGGGCGCATTGCGGAAGTTCAAGGCGTCATCCAGCTCACCCTGCGCCATGACGAGCTCCGGCGGGAGCCCCTGTTTGTTGTATTGGAAAACTAGGGGCATCCCGCGTACATCCACACCCTGCTCCAGCAGATTGGCCTGGAGGTTCTGCATGGAGGCGATGTTCTCATCCAGCTGCCGGGTCTGACTGTCGGCCACGAAAACCACCCCGTCGGCGCCCTGCAACACCAGCTTGCGAGTCGCGTTGTAGTAGACTTGGCCGGGCACCGTATAAAGCTGGAACCGAGTCGTGAACCCCGAAATGGTACCGAGCTCCAGGGGGAGGAAGTCGAAGAACAGAGTGCGGTCCGTTTGTGTAGCCAGCGACACCATCCGTCCGCGCCGCTGCTCAGGAACGCGACGAAAGATGTAGTGCAGGTTCGTCGTCTTGCCGGACCTCCCTGGCCCGTAATAGACGATCTTGCAGGTGATCTCACGTGTCGTGAAGTTTACCAGCGACATAGCTCAGGTTCGGAAAAGGGTCGCCAAACTTTCGTTGAGGTCTCGCTCGAAATCAGCGGGCAAGACTCTCCTTGGTGGCTCAGGCGGCGGGCATGCCGCAATGAGCTCGCGCACATACTCCTCAAAAAAGAGCTGGACGAGTCCGACCGACGTCTCGGGGCCATACACAGCCAGACTGAGTAGCCGACCCCGAGGGCTATCGAACGCTCCTAGAAAGATGCCGTGCCTGAGGCCTTGATGGTTCAGGGCCGAAAACCTTGGCTCCGCGAGGAGGCGAGTAATCTCCTCCGTCGAAGATGCAATCGCCGCGCCGAGGGCCGCTGCCGCCATCACGTCCACTGCCCTCGTGAACCCGTGTTGCGCCAGAACCTGCCCGGCGGGCGTCATGAGCAACAC
>JBDHDY010000035.1:0-13838 GCA_039591275.1 Gemmatimonadota bacterium
GGGGAGCACAAACGACGATATCTTCTCTGATACCTTGGAATTGTCCGTGACGGCTTCCATCGTGAGGGGAAGCGTAACGATCGTGGAACAGGTCGAGAAGGCTGTAACGAGCGCCGGCGGCATGCCCCGGTAATGCCTGAATGGGTTCTTTCGGGTCACCAGGTATACGAACAGCGGCAGCGTGACAGTGGCGTGGATGAAGAGGCCGATCAACACAATAGCGAAGTAGAAGCCGAGCGAGCGAAAAGCCTCAAAGCCGGTCGTGGCCACAATCTTGGCATTGATCCCAAACACACCCACCGGCGCTGACCAGATGACCATTCTGGTAAGGCTCATCATGACTCGAAAGGCGCCCTGGAAGAAATCTCCCAGCTGCGTCTTGTAAGGGTCCTTGAGCCGCGTGACAAAGTAGCCGAATAAAATGCAAAAGAAGATGACCGGAAGGACCTGTCCTTCGGCTAGTGCCTGGAACGGGTTTTCCGGAATAATGTTCAAGAGCAGTTCGGTGAAGCTCTGCTGCGTTGCGGGGATCTCCGCAACCGCTTCCTCGAGCTGGATCGCCGAGCCCACTCCCGGCTTGAAGATGTTGACCAACACCTGCCCAGTCAGGATCGCCACCAAACTCGTGATGATGTAGTACGCGAAGGTCTTCGCACCGAGCACTTCCAGATTTCTTCGCCCACCGACATTGATCACCGCCGCTGTCAGTGACGTGATGATGAGCGGCATGATCGCCATCCGCAGCAAACGGAGGAAGATCTCCGAGAGCGGATCGGCAATCGGGACGATGGACTCGCCGAATGCTCTGCCGGCAATCATGCCACCGAAGAGACCGACGAATATCCAAAAGGTCAGGGATCGGTAGGGGATTCTCATGGCTGTATATTGTGCATCCCAGGCGCGAACGGCGGAACCACCGGTTTCAAAGGGGTGGCGTCGCGTTCTGGGACACGCTCGGCCCGATCAGAGCGGAGCTGAGCCGATGGAGATCTTTGTGTATAGCTTCCTGGCTGATGGAATTCGAACCTTCCCTGCTTAGAGCAGTCGTCACGATCACGTTTGGCGCCTTGGCCGGCGGCTTGACCAATGCCGTAGCCATCTGGATGCTCTTCCACCCTTATACGTCCCGAGGCCTCGGCCGGTTCAGACTGCAGGGAGCAATCCCCAAGAACAAGGCCCGGCTCGCCAAGACGATTGGACGGACCGTGGGTGAGCGCCTCTTGACGTCGCAGGACCTGACCCAACAGCTCACCGCCCCCGGTGTCCACGAAGCGTTTCAGAGCACGGTCGACGGCTTCGTCGAAGCGCTACTGGAGAAGGAGCGACATTCCCTCCGCGAGGAGCTGCCGGACGGGTTGCTCGCAGAACTCGACAACGGCTTCCAGCTTCTCGCCCCTGCCATGGCGGAACGCATGTCGGAGTTCGCCGAGACTGATGACTTCAAGACGGCGGTGGCACGTTTCCTCGACCGGACGGATGAGGAGATCGGCAACATGCCCCTCGGGGAAGTCCTCACGGAAGCACGGCGAAGCGCGATCCGCAACCAAATAGAGCAATGGGTGTCAGAGGCCGCGACCAGTACGGACCTCGAACAAGCAATCGGCGATTGGCTCAACCGCCAAGTCGCTCGCCTGTCGACGGACCGAACCCCTCTGCTCGACCGTCTCCCGGCGGCGCTGGTGGCGGCCGTAGAACTGGAGATCGCAGGGTATCTCCCCGTGGCCCTCGATCGCATCAACACGGCACTCTCCGACCCCAACACCCGAGCAGGCATCCACCGATCCCTCCATCGGTTGTTCGAGAGCTTTGTCAACAATCTCCTGCTCCACGAACGCATCGTGGCTCGGATCATGGTCACCGAAAAAACCATCAGCCGTCTGCTCGATAACTTCGAAGAGGATGGGGTCGAACAGGTGACGCACCTGTTCGAGCAACCTGAGATCCAATCCCAGGTCGCCCGGAGTGTCAACGAGGCAGTGGTGAAGTTCCTGCGGACGCCTCTCGCCGATCACTTTGAAGCCCTGGGCCAAGAACGCCTGGAGGGCGTCAAGGACACCATCAGAATCCACATGGCCAACGCACTCCGCGACCCGGCAACGCAGCGATACATCATGGAGAAGGTGGATAAGGGCCTGGATGCCGCCGAGCAACGCACATGGGGCGATCTCCTCAAATACGTACCCCGGGAGCACGCGGCAGAACTTGCCGCTGGCGCAATCACTGCGCCCCGCGTCCGCGAATGGGTGACGGAGGGCTCGACCGCAGCTCTCACCAGCCTTCTCGACCGTCCCATCGGCCGGCCGGGTGACTGGCTACCGGAGGGAGGCCGTCAGCGTCTCAGCAAAGCTCTCACGCCTCCCTTGTGGGAGTGGATTCAGAGCCAAGTGCCGACCGTCGTTGAGCGACTCGACATTCGGGGAATGGTGGAAGAGAAGGTGCTGGGGTTCTCGCTCGAACGGATCGAGCAGATCGTCCGGGCGACCACCCAGCGCGAGCTGGACATCATCGTACGCCTGGGGTACGTGCTGGGTGCCATCGTCGGGACGACGGCTTACCTCGTGTCGATCCTGCTTCCCTGAGCTACCGGATATCGACCTGCGGAGGCACCGTTCTCTCGAGCCACCCCCGCGGGGTGTCCATCAAAAGCACAGCCGGATAGTCTCCCAGGACCGTTTGCTCAACCCGGAATTCACGTTGTGAGCTCCCCTCCCGCCCCCGCCACTCACGCTCGAGCACAGTGGCGAATCTTCGCGAGGCCTGAGGAGTGTCCCACACCGTCCACCACACCAGCGCATGGCCAGCACCCGCCTCTATCACAGCGTAGCGGTCGCCTCCCCAGCCTTGCGCCGTCGCCGCCCCCATCGACTCGCTTCCGCTCAACACTGAAACAAGCACCCGCGTCTCAAACTCACCCAGTCCGTCGTCATACACGATGGGCTCGGCGTCGGAAAACTCCAGCGACAGAGGCATGTCTCCGACACGATACCTGGACGTGTGGAGGATCTGCTCGGTTGAAGTAGGCATACGCGGGCCGAACGGCACCGTGTCCGGGTATTCCTTGATAAACCAACGGACGAAATCAGCCCCTCCGAGATAGGGAAAGATCACTGTTTCCCGAATGATGGTCGGCGCCGTGCGGAACACCGGCATGCGTTCCTGTTGTTGGCGGACCCCCTGACGATACTCACGCCAGAACTCGGGCATCACAGAGAAGTCCTGATCCGGCATCAGCGCGACCAATGATGCTAGGATCCCCTGCCCCTCGAGCACAGCTTGCGAGGCTGTACGTCGGTCATTGTCGCCCTTGGCGCTGAGGAGCGAGTCAAGCGGCAGGTATTGAGCCTGCAGGGCGTGCACCAGCTCGTGGGCGACAATGAGACGCAGCTCGACCGGATCCGCCCCACCTACGACGAACAGGGAGTCGGACACTGGATCGTAGTAGCCGACGACCTGTTCGGTGTACAGGTCCAGCAAGAGCGACTCGAGATCCAGCGTGTCTGGAATCAATCCAAAGAGGCGGTAGGCGAGAGTGAGGCGCTCAATTTCCTCTGGCGGAAGGTCCTTGGCCAGCTGGCTAATCAGGTATTCCCTCACCGCTTCCCGGCTTCGCACGGCAACGGCGGGGGGATATTTGAACGGCAGGCCTACGGCTCGCTCAACCCCCGGTATCACCTCCCGAGCCAAGGACTGCAGCTGGTCCTCCCATTGCGCTTCTCCCCGATCGCCGCAGGCAATGGCGGACGCCGTGAGCAACGTAAGCGACACTATTCTCATACAAGTACCCGTTCACCTTTGCGCTTCGAAGCGCACGCTATCGTTACGTCTTGCCCTTCTCACCGATCGCACGCTCGAGCGGAGCGATCTCAGGAACCGTCGATGGATACCCCCCAACAATATCAATGTCCCGGTAACCGGAGTACACCGACGGCAAACCGGCTCAATGGTGAATCCATTTCCTCGGGGCTTCCGTGGTACCCGTCACGAACAACAGGAGGCAAGCTGATTGGCAGCCCTTGCAGGGGGAAGGGGGGCGGGGGGCAGGGGGCGGGGGGCGGCGCGAGTCAAGCACGCCCGGCTAGCAGAGCTCAGGTTTCAGGTAAAGGGGGGGTGCCCGAGCACCGGGGTGCACAAATGGGAAACGGCCCTCAGGGCGATCGCTGCAGGCGGATGCTTCCGTTGACGGTATTGAGTTCCAGCAGCCGTCCTCCATCACCGATCTGACCGTTCAACCGGCGCCGGCTGAGGCGCCCCGATATGACGAGCGGAAAATCGGAGAAAATTCCTCCGTTCACCGTGGCGGCCCGCAGGTCTGCATTGAGGCCCTCGGGGAGATCCAGGCTTATGCTGCCATTCACCGTTTCAAACTCGACCGGCGCCCTTCCATCCATCCGGCCGACAACAGCGTCGATGGAACCGTTTACGGTCCTGGCGGAGGCAAACCCCGTCGTGGAAATGTCGACGTCGCCGTTGACCGTATGCGCCTCCACGTCGCTTTCGAGAGAGTGCACGTAGATCTCCCCGTTGACCGTGCGGGCGATGAGTGCAACGCCAGCAGGGACACGAACTGTGAAGTTCACTTGCACATCGTTGTTTCGAATGTCATTACGCCCACCGGAACCGGGCCGACACTCGTTGGGGCGCCCGCGCCGGCGACTCGGGTAAACGGCACAAACCGTCACGCCCCCGCCATGCTCGATGACCTCGATCTGCACATCGTCGGGATCACTGCGTCGGCCACGCTTCCTGGCAATCACTTGCACCTCAGCCCCGCCTGCTATCTCGGCGCGGATGTCGCCGTTGACTCCTTTGATTTCGACCTCACGTCCTCCTGAAACGCGCCCCCTCCACTGAAACTCCTCCTGCGCCGCCGCGGGCTCGAGTGTCATGGCGGTCATAGCCAGTGCGACCGGCCACAGCTTCAAGGCATGCACGTCTCTACCTCCGTAAGGTCTTTCATCCGCAATTCTCGGGGCGCATCAGGCACCGCGCCGCAGGAATATGCTCCCGTCAAACGCCTCGAGATCCAGCATGGCACTTCCGTCGCCGAGCGTGAAGGTGAAACGCCTTCGTCCCGACTTGCGAAGGACAATGGGGAAGTTGGTTTCGAACTCACCTTCGTAGGTCGACACTGTGACCGTCGCGTTGGCTCCTGAGGGCACACGTGCCCTGATGTCACCATCGTGCGTCGACAACTCGTACCGTCCACCTTCCTGAATGGCCCCGTCAAAGGTGACATCGCCGTCAACCGTCGTGGCAATGACACTTCGCGCACGGATATCCGTGAGGCCGATGTCGCCATCGACGGACTCGACCGTGATCTCACCCGACACCCCTCTGATTTCGACATCGCCATCGACAGAACTCATATCAATCCTGCCACGCGCACCCTCGAGCTGCACGGTGCCCTCCACGGACCGCAGGGAAATGAAACCATCGCCGCCACGAACATCCACTTCGCCCTCGTTGGTCTCGACCATGATATCGGCCCGGGTGCCGACTACGGTGATGTCGCCGTAGTTGCCACGCAAATCGACGTCCATGTACGGCGGTACGGTTACTTCGAAATCCTCGATCCGGTCCCAATCGTCGTCTCTGTCCCATCGTCTTTCGTCATCGCGTCGGCGTTCACGCCCGTAGGACACGCTCACCCGGAGCACGGAACCCCTTTGTTCCACCGAGAACCCGCTATCGCCGTAACGTCCAGCGGTAATCCGCACGGCATCCCGGTCCCAAACGGTCACGTGGATCTCTCCAGAACGATTCTGGAGATCCAGCCGCATCCCCTCTCGGACGGGTATCGTGGTGTCCGCTGGTTGCGCCACAGCGAAGGTGACGAGCGCTCCAGCAAGAATCGTGGTTAACATGACGCCTCTTTCCCTAACTCCTGCTCGTTATCGCCGCCACGCGCTGTAGCAGCATGAGCTTCCGCCGCATGGTCTGCTCGAGGTGCCGACTCAGGTATTCGCTTTGTGGATCTTCCGCCAGCGCCAGCCGCGCCCGCTCCAAAGCATGGTCGATGATGAGGAGGTTCTCTTCGACGATCCTCACGGTGTTGGAATCGAGCAACTCACGCTCCGTTTGCAAAACTCGAACCAAGTCCGCCACCGCCCGGTCGTATCGCGATTCCCCGACACCGACATTCCAGACGTTCGCCGCCACGTCGATCTCCGCTGCGAGGTCCGTGATAGCACCCTCGGAGCCGGTCTCGGCATCTCGCGCAAACCACGAGACACCACCCGAGATCATCACCAGGGCTATACCGGCGGCGAGAAGCTGCGGGATCGAAAACGTCATCCGTCGCGACCGCAGAGGCACGACCTCGGTCTCAACCGTTACCGGCTCCGTCCTCGTTGGCGGCGTCGCTCCGATGCTGGCCGCGATACCCGGCCACAGGTCACTCTTCGGTGGCCGGTCATCTAGCGCCTGCGCACGTCCAACAACCCGTCGCAACTCCGCAAACACCGCCGCGCATTCCTGACACTCCTCGAGATGGGCACTGATCTGATCCCGCTCCGCGGACGTCAGGTCGCCGTCGAGGTACTCGGAAAGTCGATCGGTCCACTTATCGCTCATTTGCCGTTACTCCGTTGATCGCTCGAGATGTTTGCGTAACGTCATCCGGGCCCGGTGGAGCTGGGCTTTGGACGTGCCAACAGTGACTCCCTGCATCTCTGCGATCTCGTGATGCTTGTACCCCTCAACGTCATGAAGCACGAACACCTGTCTCGCTCCTTCTGGCAGCTGCTCCATCGCAGCCTCGAAATCGATCCCAAATCCCGGCACCTCCGACCTCGAGCGAATGTGCTCGAACGGGTCGTCCGAATCAGCAAACCGGCCGCGGGCGGTGGCGAGGGATTGGCGTTTTGCCAGAATGACGTTGATCGCCACTCGGTGCAGCCACGTACCGAACGCTGCTTCCCCGCGGAAGGTCGAGAGCTTCTGCCACGCTCGAACGAACACGTCCTGCGTGACCTCGTCCGCTTCGTCCGAACTGAGCATCCGCCGCGCCAGGCTATGCACTCTGGCCACGTGCGCTCGGTAAAGGCGCTCGAATGCCTGCGCGTCTCCGCTCGCAGCCAGGGTCGCATCGACCGCGTCTGCCTCTACCCGCGTGGCTCCAGTCTCTCGGCTCAGTTCCGCCACCCCAAGGCCGTTGGTAGCCATTCACTTAGTTGGATAGACGGCCCCCGGGAAAGGTTGGCCCTGTCCGGCCCGGGGGACGGTGGGAGGTGGCACCCTTCCAGGGTAACGGCCCACGACTCAACGCGCACGACAATCATCATAAGTCAATGTATTACAACCACTTATGTGGTATCTCCCCATTTCAGCCCTGGCGCACGAAATCCAGATACCAGCGCCACAGATCATCACCCACCACAAAAGTGATCGCTGCGGCGGCTGCCAAAAAGACGCCGAACGGAACGAGTTTTTCCGTGCGCACGAGGGAGAGCGGCACAAAAATGAGGCTTCCCAGGAGCGCCCCGCCAAAGATGGTCAGCAACACACCCTTCCAGCCGACAAAGGCTCCGACCATCGCCATCATCTTGATGTCTCCACCCCCCATGGCCTCCTTCCCGAAGGCCTTTTCGCCAGCCCAGGCCACGAAGAAGAGCAACAGGAATCCTGTTGCCGCCCCGATGACGGCTGCGAGGATCGTGTCCAGACCCCCCGCCACACTGAAAAGCAATCCGACACCGAGCCCACCCACTGTGTATTCGTCGGGAATGAGGTAGTGGCGCGCGTCGGTTATGGCGATCCCGAGCAGCATGGTTCCGAACACGGAGGCAGCCAGCGCCGTCAGGGAGAAACCGTAATAGGCAAGAGCTGCCGCCCAGAGTGCGCCGACGACCGACTCGATGAGAGGGTACTGATATGAGATCGCTGCACGACAACTGCGGCACTTACCACGAAGCAGCATCCACGACAACACCGGAATGTTGTCGTACCAGAGGATGGTGGTCTCGCATGAGGGACATCTCGACCGCGGCTTGACGACTGACTCGTCGGCAGGGAGCCTCACGATACACACGTTCAGGAAGCTCCCGAACATCGTACCGACCACGAATGCCAACAGGAGAGGGACAATATCAACGATCACGAATCACCTCGTGGAGAATGATGCCGGCCGCGACAGCGACATTGAGCGATTCCACGCCCCGCGTTAGTGGGACCGCCACGTGCTGCGTGGCGCAAGCTTGGATCTCGGGTCGCACTCCTGCACCCTCATTGCCGAAGACGACCGCGAGCCGCTCCGGGATTTCGAGGCGAGCCGGGGACGATCCCTCTGTCGCGGTTGTCCACACGGTAATGCCCTCCCGGTTGATCCATGTCTTGAACTCATGGGATTGGACGCGCGCCGTTGGGAACCGGAAGGTAGCTCCGGCCGTCGCTCTGAGCACCTTTGGATGAACCACCGGTACGGTGCCGGGAAGCAAGATGGCGCCGGCAGCGCCGAGTGCGCACGCGGTGCGCAAGAGCGCGCCCCCGTTCCCCGGGTCCTGAACGCCATCCAGCACTAACGCTGGCGCTCGTGACCTGGGTTGGATGTCGGTCAGGGTCCACTGGGGCGGCCTGACGACCGCTACCACGCCTTGGGGCGTGTCAGTGTCCGCCAAGTCCGCCAGCTCCGCGTCAGGCAACTCGACGAGGGGGATGGCATGATCCTCCAGGTCGGCTCGCAGCGCGGAGCCTCGCTGCGTTCGCTCCAGTGAAGGGCTGACAACGACGCCGCGGAATTCCACGCCGGCCGCAATTGCCTCCTCCACCACGCGGATGCCCTCCGCCACCGCCATGTCCTGGCGGCGGCGAGCCTGTCGGCGCTGTAGATTTCGCACGAGCGTGACCAATCCAGCTGCCATGAGAACTCCATACTCTAACCCGTTGGTACTCGAACTCGTCGCCCTCAACCGGACGCCCGATCGTGATCTGCCAAGAGATCGACCCCAGACACCAATATGCCACGAAGGGTTCGGCCGCCTGAAGGGCCCGCTCGCGTGTCGGCCCCGACGTCCGCTGACCGACCGGTGAAGCTTGCGCTCACAATTGCCGGTTCCGACTCTGGAGGCGGCGCCGGTATTCAGGCTGACCTGAAGACGTTCCACCAATTTGGCGTGTTCGGCACTAGCGTGTTGGTCGCCGTCACGGCACAGAACACACGGGGCGTCAGCGCAGTGCACGCGATCCCCGTGGACATAGTACGGGCACAGATGGCTGCACTCGCGGTGGACCTCGCGCCTCACGCTACGAAGACCGGTATGCTGGCGACGCCCGAGCTGGTGGAGGCGGTGGCAGACGGCATCCGCCAATTCGATTTCCCAAACCTGGTTGTCGATCCGGTGATGGTGGCTACATCGGGGGATCGTCTTCTCACGGTCGACGCTGAACGATTAGTGGCCGAGCAGCTCGTTCCTCTCGCAACCGTGGTCACGCCCAACATTCATGAGGCACAGATCCTGGTGGGCCACCCGATAGCAGGGCCCGACGACATGGAGGAAGCCGGCCGGGTTCTGGTAGAGTTAGGGGCTGGGGCGGCACTCGTTAAGGGAGGTCACCTCGACCTGGAGCTGGGATCCGAAACGCTGGTGATTGATGTTTTGGTCACCGCCCAGGAAGTGACGAGATTCACGCATGCGAAGGTGGCGACAAGGTCAACGCACGGCACTGGTTGTACGTTGAGTTCTGCAATCGCTGCTGGACTCGCACGCGGGGCGGGGCTGATGGATGCTGTTGCATCCGCCCTCGACTTCGTACATCGGGCGATCGAGAGCGCGCCCGGATTGGGTGCCGGGCACGGGCCGCTGAATCACTTCGAACCAGCCAACTACGAGAAATGAGCCCAACCCGCCAACGGAAGAAGCCGAAACGCTCGAGCAAAGCCAGCACTGATGGGACCGGCACGCCACGCGCGGAGCGCGGGATATTCTGCAACCGGACGTTGAACCTCCGCTCTATTGGGGCCATCGGTTATGACATGGACTACACGCTTGTGCATTACCGGGTGGAAGAGTGGGAGCGGCGAGCGTACGAGCACATAAAACGCCGTGTCGAGGAACGCGGCTGGCCCGTGAAGGGTCTGGAGTTCGACCCGTCGAGCATGGTGCGTGGGCTCATCATCGATACCGAACTTGGGAATGTCGTCAAAGCGAACCGTTTTGGATACGTCAAGCGCGCGGTGCATGGCACGCAACCGTTGGGCTTCGATGCCCAGCGCCGCGCTTATGCACGCACGATTGCAGATCTGGGAGAGGACAGATATGTGTTTCTCAACACGCTATTCTCCCTTTCCGAGGCGTGTCTGTACGGGCAGCTCGTAGATCTTTTGGACAGACACGAGCTACCTGGAGTGCTTGGGTACAGAGATCTGTACGAGATCGTGCGAACATCCCTGGACAACACACACATGGAAGGCCTGCTCAAAGCAGAGATCATTGCCGACCCGGCGCGCTTCGTGGAGCTGGATCCCGAGATTCCTCTGACGCTCCTCGACCAGCGAAACGCAGGGAAGAAATTGTTGTTGATCACGAACTCCGAGTGGAGTTATACGTCCGCGATGATGGACTACACCTTCAACGACTTTCTTCCCGCGAACACGACGTGGCGTGATCTTTTTTCCCTCATAATCGTTAGTGCTCGCAAGCCGGGGTTCTTCGCTACCCGGAGTCCTTTTTTTGAGGTCGCGAGCGAAGACGGCCTGCTCAAGCCCACCCTACGAGAGCCAGAGCACGACGGTATCTACCTCGGCGGCAACGCTACAGACGTAGAGGAGTATCTGGGCCTCTCGGGAGACCAAATCCTCTACGTTGGTGATCACATCTTTAGCGACGTCCACGTATCCAAGAATGTGCTGCGATGGCGCACGGCGCTGATCCTGCGAGAGCTGGAGGATGAGATAACAGCGACCGCCGGTTTCGAGCACATTCAAGATGAACTCTCACACCTGATGGCGCAGAAGGAGGACCTCGAGTTTCGCCACAGCCAGGCCCGACTGATGCTGCAGCGGAAGCGCGGAAGATATGGACCCGAGGTCGACGCTCCGGTGAACCACCTCGAAAGAAAGCTGAGCAAGCTGCGCTCCCAAATCTCCAATCTCGATGAGAAGATCGCTCCCCTCGCGGTTTCGTTCGGAGAGCTGAGCAATCGTCGCTGGGGTCCATTGATGCGCGGCGGTAACGACAAGAGTCATATGGCGCGGCAAGTGGAACGCTACGCCGATATCTATACGTCCCGCGTGTCTAACTTCCTGTACCACACACCGTTTCTCTACCTCAGGGCACCGCGCGGCAGCCTTCCCCACGACCAGGGAGACCGCCAACGCTACGGTGCCGCCGCCGACGAGTCAGCGTTGTAAGGACGATCGGGCGGTCGGGCGGTCGGGCGGACCGCAAACAAAGCCAAATGGGACACGATCGGTAAGTTGCTGCTACCTTCTGCAAACCCCTCCATTGCCAGGACCCAGCACTTCTCGTCGTTAAATGCGCCCCCGAAGAGTTCATTCTTGTTGACGAACATCACAGACTGATCCGTCAGCAACTTATAGACTCCAGCGGGCACCAGGGCTGACCGACGTGGCGTGCGCGGTGGAGTCGAGCGTCAAAGACCTTCAAATGCATCTGCGCCCAGGGCTGGGCCCAACCCCCAGCGAAGCACCGAAAACTCAAGACGACGGCGGCCTGGCGCCGTCACTGCTTTACCATCCAACCGGAACTGGCGACTCGCTTCAGGCGTTTCGCAGATGTCACAACCGTTGGGCATTCGGGCCGCCGCACGCTGGACGCATCGTGTGCGCCTGCCTCATCGAAACAGCAGTGGTGCTGACACCGTAGGGAAAACAGGACGGATGAGGAATGAGACTGTGACGACCTGCCAGCCCGCCTCTGTCACGGCGACTCGACCCCCAAGCCGCATGCTGGGGATCACGTTGGCAGCGCTAGCGAGCTTAGCGTGCAGCGAGCGAACGGCACCTCCCGCGTCGACCGCACCGAAACCGGACGAGATCAATCTGACCGTGCGGGTTCACCTCCTGCAATCCAACGATTTCGAGCCGCTGAACGCGAGCCTGACGGACGGCGAGCTTGCAGCGCTGCTAGACGGCGTAAATGACGTGTGGGCGCCCGCCGGTATCCGCTGGACCCTCGAATCCGTCGTCCGGGAGCCAGCGCATGGTGGACACGAATACGTTCGCGTCATCAATGGAGAGATCGCGCCGTCCACCGACGTCATGCTCTCGGTTACGCGGCGCGACGATCTCCCGCTCGGCGAATGGAACGTCGTGGTGCTAAAGGATCTCGGCGAGCTGGCCGGGGGGATCTATTTTCCAGACGCGCAGGTCGTCTTCTTCGCGGAGTTCGGCCCGACAGGCGCCCAAGAGCCCACCGGCTCCGGCCCTCGTATACTCGCCCACGAACTCGGACATTCACTCGGGTTACCGCACGTGGCCTGCACACCCCAGGGCAACCTCATGGCGCCAGGATGTGCGGCGCAGGACCGCACGCGCTTGACGAGTGCCCAGATTCAAACAGCCAGGCGTCAGGCAGAAACCATGATGCCATTCGGCGCCGGCTCCGGGCCATTGACCTGGGGGCGGTAAGGCGGGTAGGCGAGGTAGGCGGGTAGGCGGGTAGGCGGGTAGGCGGGTAGGCGGGTAGGCGGGTAGGCGGGTAGGCGGGACCGCCCGGGTTGTGGTGGGACGGGAGGGGGACCGCCCGACCGCCATGGTGACGAGCGGGGTGCGGTGGGACTACCGCTCCATCCAGCGCGATGGCCCGAGACGCAACAAGAAAAGCGTGGCGACGCCGGTAACGACAAAGAGCACCACGACATCTCCCGTCAGGAACCAAAACAGCACGCCCGACACGGCGGCGCCCTCCGTCAAAGCCCAGAGCACGAGTACACGAACACCGTGCGCTCCCCACCAGGCATCCCGATCTTCACCTCGCGCACACGCGGTGATACGGCCGCTGAGCTTGTTGACAACCGTCACGACCACAAGCAACCCGGCAAAACCGACGTATCGCAAGATCTGAGGAAGCGGATCGGAAAACTCGAGTGGCGCGATTCCACGGGCAACGGCAAGCATAGCCATGATCATCAAGACTCCAGCAACGAAAGCCCCGTGGAGAACACGTGCGGTATGGTTGGACAGCGCTTGCAATGCTGATTGAGGCACAGGTAATAAGGGTTGAGGGTGTTGGGTGTGGGGATCGTGATATCACCCGTAAGATAAGATACGGTCCGCCTGACCGCCGGGTGCGACGCGGCGTCGGGCGGGGGACCGCCGGGCAGGGTGAAGATGGGAACGAGGCAGGGATGCGGTGGGGTGCGCCTACCCTCTTCTCAAAATCTCCTCGAGAACGTCGATCACCCTCGGGTCACCGCTTTGCCCAAGCCAGAACAAGGCTCGCTTGCGAACACGGGGATTGGAGTGGGTCCTGGCTATTCGGATCAGCGCGGGTACGGCTTCGTCTTTCTTCAGCTGGGAAATGGCAAAGACCGCCGCCGCTTGCACCTCGTCGTCCTCGTCCTCGGGTCCCAGCAACTCGCCGCCGGTCACCACCCGGCCTGCCGCCATGCCCGCCCACTGCAACGCTTCACGTCTCGTGCGGCGCGGGCGCGATTCGTCGCGGGCGATCCGCAACAGGCCCGGCCAGACCTCCGCACTATCAGCGAGCGTCGCGGGCAAGATCGCCTTGCGGCTAACCGCGCTCTCACCGCGCTCGGCGAGTTCCACGAAGTAAGTGGCCGCCTCGGGTGCACTCACGGTCCCGAAGTCCGTCACCACACCATCAACGGCTCGCCACCGACCACCGACGAACGTGCGAACGCGCACGACTCCTCGGTCG
>JBDHDY010000036.1:0-13131 GCA_039591275.1 Gemmatimonadota bacterium
GGCGTGCGACCCGATGACGCAGTCCGAGCCGAGTCTGACGCCCCGACCGAGTATGGCGTTGGGTCCAATGGCGATTCGCCCGCTCCACCGGGCTCCTGTGCCGACAGTTGCGCTTGGGTGAATTCCCCACTCAGGAGGCTCAGCGGGGGCGAGCGCCTCAAGTACTGGCACAAGCGCTTGGTGGGGATCTTGTACGAGGATGCGAACGGAGGGTCCGGCGGCGTCGCGGAATAAAGGACTGATCAAGACTGCACCGGCGCGGCTGCCGGCAAAGGCGGCCAAGTACCGCCTGTTGGTCAGAATCGACAAATCGCCGGGGCCGGCCCGGTCCAACGGGGCGATCCCGACGAGGAGGACATCAGCTTCACCTATCAGCTCACCGCCCGCCAACTCTGCAATTCGAGCGGCGCTCAGACGACGCGGAGCCATGGCGACATTACTGCTGCGGCTGTCCCCCCTGCAGCCTCTGCACGACCGTCGCCGTCAAATCGAGGGTCCGGTCCGCGGCGACGATTCCCGTGGTGGGTTGGGAGACGTCAAAAACCACCGCGATGTTTCGCTCGGCGCGAAGTCCCTCGACGACGGCTCGGACGCGCTCCTCGACGGCTCGGACGCGCTCCTCGAGCGGTGCCACCAGTTCCCGTTCACGCGCCTGGGCACGGATTTGCAGCTCCTGTGTCCGCTGTGTCAGCCGTTGCTCGAGCTGACGGATCTCCGTCAGCTTCTCTTCGCGAGCGGTGGGGCTGAGCATCACCTGCTGCTGGTCATATGCTCGGACAATCGAATCGTACTCCACCCGCATCCGCTCCACCTCTTGCTGGAAACCCTCCATTTCCTGCTGATAGGTGTTGCGTGCTTCTTCGTATCCGGGTGTTTGCTCCATGACGATGCTCAAGTTCACCACGGCAATCGACTGTCCCTGCTGTGCAGATGTGTTGCCGGCGACGCCTGCCACGAGAACGAGGCCTAAGACGGCTGGTGCCCAACGGGCCATTGTTCGCTCCATCGATGGGTTCACGAAACGGTCTGCCTTTTTTTGGTTGATCAGAAGATGGTCCCGAGCTTGAAGTGGAATTTCCACTTGGGATCCGGATTGCCGTTCTGGTCGACGCGGTCGAAGCCGTACGCATAATCCAGGCCGATCGGACCAAGTGGCGAGAGGAGGTTTGCGCCGACCCCGGCCCCTCGGAACATCCGTGTAGGATTGAATTCCTCGGCACGCGCCCACACGTTACCGCCGTCCATGAATGCGTTGACGTAGAGGGCCTGACTTATGCGCACACCGATTTCCCCGGTCAAGGCCATGTATGCACTGCCGAATGCATCCACGGCGGTGGCGCGAAAGCCCTGGGCCGCCGGATCGAATCCTTCTGGCGTGATCGAGAACTCGTCGTAACCACGGAGTGGAATGCCGAATTGCGTTCCACCCATGGAGAAGAGCTGCCGGAAGTGAGGGCCGGCGTCCCCCCAAACGAAACCCGTTTTCGCCGTGAAGCCGAGCACCAGTCGAATTGGGCTGGCCATCGGGTCCAAGTCGGATCCCGTCAAGGGAGCGTACCAGCGACCTTCGAACGTAGCCCGCCTGAAGTTTCCACTCCCGCCCAGGGGGCCTCCGTTTTGAGCGAATTGGAACTGATGCAGAGCGCCGCCAGTTGCAAATGGCATGCCGACTCGTGTGTCACGCACCACACTCAATCCAATGCTGGACAGGAGGCAGTTGCGGCAGTTGAAGCGCGGCGCAAGCGTGGGCGAGTCAAAGTCACTCTGCTCCAGCGTGTAGGAAGTGAGCAGCCGCGTGAAGCGAGAGCCGAAAAGTGGAAACCCGATCTGGAGGCTGCCACCACGCGTGCTGATCCGACCGAGATCCGCTACGGTGAAACGTTGTCGCGTGCGGTGAAGATTGATGGTGCCGGAGATCAGGCTCCCCCGCAGTGCTGGGTCCGAGTAGGTGATGTTGAAATCACTGATGTTTCGCCCGAACTGCCATTGGAACGAAACCCGCTTGGCTTTGCCGAACAAGTTTGGCTCGTCCAGGCCGATGAATCCCCCAACGCCAGTTCCCTGCCCGACAGACGCCCCGAAGTTAACGTTGCCCGTCCGACGTTCCTGCACCTCGAAGATGATGTCTACGTCACCCTGCTGATTCACTCGCTCAGTCCGTGGCACCGGCAATGGCTGCTCGAAGAAACCGAGGTTGGAGATACGCTGATAGGATTGTAACAGTGCGTCTTGCCGGAAGACGTCGCCCGGAATCATGAGGATGCTTCTCCGAACCACGCTTTCGTGCGTGATCGTGTTTCCCACGATGCGGATCTGATTGACTATGGCAGGAGAGCCCTCCGTGATCTGCCACCGAAGATCCACCTTCTTTTGCCCATCGGTCTCGGTCCGCCGAGCCATCACGGGCCGCACGGCGGCGTAGATGTATCCGTTGTTGAAATACAGGTTGGAGACGGCTCCGGTGGCATCTCCCCACTGTTGTTGATTGAATACGACTTGCTCGGCGACCTCACCGCCGGTGTCAGGGAGACCGCCTCCGTTCTCTCCGCCAAAGGGGTACATCTGCAGGAGCTGTTCGTCCGGGAACTGACGATTGCCGAGGATCTCAAACGAGCCCACCTGGTACTCGTCCCCTTCATCCACGGTGATGACGAGGGCTGCCTTGCCCGCCTCTTCACTGATTATCAGCGTGTCGCTTACGACCTGAAAGTCGATGTGCCCGCGCTCAGCATAGAAAGCGGGTAAGCGTTCCCGCAGGTCGCGATCGATCTTGTCCTCATCGTACTCGCCCTGTTGGAACCAGAAGAATCCCTCCGGACCGGTATCCATGGCGCCGACGACATCTCCATCACTGAAGTGTTCGTTCCCTTCAATGGTGATTTGGCTGATGGCAGCTCGACTGCCCTCGTTGATATTGAACACGAGGCTCACGCTCTCGTCGTCGATGGGCGTCGCCTGATACTCGACGTGGGGCTGGAAGTATCCTTCTTTCCGGTAGAGAGAGTCGATGCGCGCTGCTGCTGCTGCGGCATCGGCTGGATTGTACGGTCGGCCGACGATCATTCGGACGCGTCCTCGCACTGCTCGATCGGAGAGCCGGTCGGTTCCGCGGACAGTCCATTGTGCAAGGACCGGGCGCTCATATACGCGAAACAGGAGGACTTCCTTGCCGTCAATCGTCGCTTGGTAGGCGTTGACGCTGTCAAATTGTCCCATCGCGAACAGCGCTTCGATGGCACGCTGGACGTCGCGGTACGACACCGGCTGGCCGATGGGAATGCTGGTCCGATTGACGACAGTCGTCGGGTGTACGCGGTTTGTCCCAATAACGGCGATGCTGTCCAACACCGTAGTCTCGTCGGGCGTCTGCCCGATGGCTACCGTCGGGGCGACCGCAGCCAGGGCGACGGCGAGCGGGAGACAACGGCGTTCATGAGACCGCAACGCCACAGGCTACGCCTTCTTCGATCCGGCCAGCGCTCGGAAGACGAGTTTGTCACCGTCTTTGCTCACGTCCACTTCAATCTCGTCTCCCGGACCGAAATCGCCCATGAGTATCTTGTCCGAGAGAGGGTCTTCGACGTAGCGCTGGATGGCACGCTTCAGGGGCCGTGCCCCAAACTTTTCGTCGTAACCGTGTTCAACCAGGAACTGGGTTGCCGCATCCGTCCTGATGACCGTTAGACCTTCGTCAGACACGCGCGACTGCAGTTCTATAAACATGATACCGACGATCTCAGCAATGTCCTCCCGCGACAGCGAATGGAACACAATGACGTCGTCAAGTCGGTTCAAGAACTCGGGGTTGAACACTCTGCTGATCTCGTCCTTGACCTTCTCTGACATGCGCTCGAATGAGGCGTCGCTGTCTGGTTGCTGGAACCCCAAAGCCTTACCCTTGGTGATGTCCCGCGCGCCGACGTTTGAGGTCATGATCACGACCGTGTTCTTGAAGTCGATCGTCCGGCCGTAATTGTCGGTCAAGTGCCCCTCGTCGAGAACTTGGAGCAAGATGTTGAACACGTCCGGGTGCGCTTTCTCGATCTCGTCCAACAGTACCACGGAGTACGGCTTACGACGCACGGCCTTGGTGAGCGTACCCGACTCTTCATACCCCACGTATCCTGGCGGTGCACCGATGAGCCGGCTCACGCTGTATTTCTCCATGTACTCGGACATGTCCACCCGAACCAACGCCTTTTCATCGGCAAACAGGAAACGGGCGAGCGCCCGCGCAAGCTCCGTCTTACCGACGCCGGTTGGGCCGGAGAAGATGAACGACCCGATCGGACGGTGCGGGTCTTTGAGGCCGGCCCGAGAGCGGCGGATCGCCCGTGAGATTGCCTGGATGGCCTGCTGCTGACCCACCACCGCTTTGTGAATCTCGTCCTCCATCCGAAGGAGGCGCTGTGTTTCGGCCTCCTGGAGCCGCGTCACGGGAATCCCTGTCCATCGAGACACGATGAAGGCCACGTCATCATCACTGATCGTTGGGCGGTGGGTCTGGCGTTCTCGCTCCCACTCCTCTTGCCGCTTGCGGATCTCCGCCTGTAGCTCCCGCTCCTGGTCTCGCAGGGAGGCCGCCCGCTCGAAATTCTGATCCCGGACCGCTTCTTCCTTCTCGCGGTTGATCGATTCCAGCTCTTCTTTGAGACGCGCCACCTCGGGTGGCGGCACCTGGGCAGCCAGGCGTGCGCGGGCTCCCGCCTCGTCAATCACATCGATTCCCTTGTCGGGCAGGAACCGGTCCGTGATGTACCGTTCCGCGAGCTTCGCTGCTGCCTCGAGTGTGTTGTCTGGAATGATGACCCGGTGATGGTCCTCGTACCGCTGGCGCAACCCCTTGAGGATCTCGATGGTTTCCTCGGCCGTCGGCGGATCGACGATGATTGTCTGGAACCTCCGTTCCAGGGCTCCGTCCTTTTCGATGTACTTCCGGTATTCGTTAAGTGTGGATGCGCCGACACACTGCAGCTCGCCGCGGGCAAGCGCGGGCTTGAGCATATTGGATGCGTCGATTGCCCCCTCCGCCGCACCAGCCCCAACCAACGTGTGCAGCTCGTCGATGAAAAGGACGATGTTCTTGTTCTGCGCGATCTCATTCATCACCGCTTTCAGGCGCTCCTCGAACTGCCCCCGATACTTGGTGCCGGCAATGACGGCAGCCATGTCAAGAGTCAGGACGCGGTGTTTGCGGAGGGCGTCAGGGCAATTTCCTGATGCGACTAGCTGAGCAAGGCCCTCCACGATCGCTGTTTTGCCCACGCCAGCCTCGCCGATGAGCACCGGATTGTTCTTCTTCCGGCGTGAAAGCACCTCGATGACCCGCTCGATCTCCTTCTGGCGGCCGATCGTGGGATCCAGTTGCCCTTCGTTCGCCAGCGCCGTGAGGTCGCGGCAGAAGTGGTCTAGAGCTGGGGTCTTCGACTTCTTCTCGGCCCGCGGCGCCGACGGTGCGGGTCCGCCCCCCTTGGGGGAGGAGGGCATGTCGCTTCCCAGCAGCCGCAGGGTTTCGGCTCGCGCCTGCTCGAGGTTGACGCTGGCGTCAGTCAGGACCTGAGCGGCGATGCCCTTCTCCTCCCGCAGCAGACCCAGCAGGAGGTGCTCCGTTCCCACGTACGAGTGGTTGAGCTCCCGCGCCTCGCTCATGGCGAGTTCGAGGACCTTCTTGGCCCGGGAGGTATAAGGAAGGTCGGGGCCGGCCGCGGTGGGTGCCTTTCCCTTCTTTACCGTCTCTTCAATCTTCTGCTGGATCTCGTCCAGGTCGACGTTGAGGTTGGTCAGGACGGCCGCCGCCACCCCCTCGCCCTCCCGAATCAGGCCGAGCAGGATGTGCTCGGTGCCTACGTACTCGTGGTGGAGGCGCGCCGCTTCCTCCCGCGCCATCTGCAGGACTTTCCGGACTCGATCGGTGAAGTTATAACCGTTCATTGGTCACACATGGTTGCGTGTCGCCCTCGAGTGCTGTTAGGACGCTCGACCGGCATCCCCATCAAGCAGCTGTCGCACGTACGTGGCACGTACCGCCGGGAGTTCGGGGTCACCGATCATTCTCCCTTCCATCCGCGCCAGATGTGCGGGTTGTGTGAAGACGAGCAACTTGTTCAAAGTGTATACACTCAGGTCCGATATCAGGTTCAATCCCACGCCCAACCGCACCCCGCTCAACAGATTCATGGTCTCCTCGAACGACAGGGTCCGGGCATATCGCAGCAGGCCGTAAGCTCTCCAGACCTTGTCGGCGATGACCGTTGGGGCATCCCGCTCGAGAATCTCCCTTGCCTGCTGTTCGTACTCGATGACCTTCCGCACCATCGTGCCGAGATGCTCCAGCAACTCCTGCTCGGACTTTCCCAGGGTCGTCTGGTTGGAAAGCTGGAAGAAGTTACCGACGACCTCGCTCCCCTCACCGTACAGGCCGCGGAAGGTGAGGCCCACCTGTGAAAGCCCCTGCAAAACCTTCCCGATTTCCTTGGTCAGCACGAGGCCAGGGAGATGGATCAAGACCGAGGCTCGGAGGCCCGTGCCCGCGTTCGTCGGGCAAGAAGTAAGGTAACCGAACTCTTGGTGGAAGGCGAAGGGGAGCTCCTTACCCAGCTCCGTATCAAGGCGGTCCAGCTCGACATATGCCTCCGATAGCGCAAACCCGGAACTGAGGCACTGGAGCCGCAGGTGGTCTTCCTCGTTCACCATGACCGCGACATCGCCGTTCGTAATCAAAGCGGCACCTTTGCGAACTTCACCTCCCTCCAATCCGGCCAACTCCTTTGAAATCAGATGCCGTTCGTGCAGCAGCTGCCGGTCGAAGGGCTCCACCGTGTCCACCCGGACGATCGCTGCGTCCTTCAGCTGGGTCGTTTTGCGCCCGGCCTCGGCGACCTCGGCAAAGATGCCCTCGCGGTCGGAGTCGCTCGTTCGGATGGTGAACTTCCTTCCCTCCAGATTGCGGGCGAGCCGGACCCGGGTCGAGAGCACGATGTGCCCCTCGGGGCCGCTCGCGTCGAGCCATGATATTCCACCGTCCGGGAGGAGATCGAAATCGAGTTTCATTCCAGTATCCGGATTTGATCACGAAGATCGGCGGCCAACTCGAAGTTCTCAGCGTCAACCGCCTTGCGAAGCTGGTCTCGGAGCTCGGACAGTCTGCCCTTGGAGGTGTTGGCCTGCTGACCGGGTGCAAGGTAAATCTCCCCCACGTGCCTGCTCGATCCGTGGAGCCGCCGCAGCAGGTCCCTCAGGTATTTTCCGAACGGGTCGTAGCACTGGGGGCAGCCTAACCGCCCCGTCTCTCGGAAGTCGTCAAGAGTGCCGTTACAGAAACCGCAGCGGCCGGCCTCGCCTCCCTCTGGTGTCTTCTCGTCCTTCCCCTTCCCCATCGATGCGAGGAAATCCGAGAGGGGATTGGCCACGTTAGCCCCGGTCTGTATTCCAAGCTCCCCCGCGCACTGCTCGCAGAGGTGGCGTGTGGTCACTGAGTTGTCCACAATCTGCGTCAAGTGGATTGTCGCGGGTCGGTCCTTGCAATGATCGCATTGCATCAGGAAATGGCTCCTGCCGCCCCCGCCGGCTGCAGGCGGCCGTTTGCGAGCAGCAAGGTGCGATCTGCACGCTCGGCCAGGGAACGGTTATGGGTCACGACGATCAGCACGGTCTCGAGATCACGAGCTAGCTCAAACAACAGGTCGTGCAGCCGAGAGCTGTTGTGCTCGTCCAGGTTGCCGCTTGGCTCGTCGGCTAGGACGACTTGTGGATCGTGTACCAATGCTCGGGCCACAGCGCATCGCTGTTGTTCTCCGCCCGAGAGCTTCGCGGGCTGGTGCGACATTCGTCCAGCCAGGTCAACGCGAGCCAACATTTCCTCGGCACGGCTTCCCGCCTCATCCTTTGGCTTCCCCGCGATCAACAGGGGCATCATTACGTTTTCGAGTGCCGTGAATTCGCGAAGGAGGTGATGGAACTGAAAGATGAACCCGATCTTCCGATTCCGAAGATGATCTTTCTCCTCAGCACTGAGCTTCGAGTACGATTGACCGTCGAGGAATATTTCACCGCCGGTTGGGATGTCCAACGCACCCAGGAGATGCAGCAGCGTGCTCTTCCCCGCGCCGCTCGCCCCAACAACAGCAACCACCTCGCCGCGAAACACGCTCAAGTGCACGTCCGTGAGTACGTCAACGATCGATCCGCCGCCGCCGCGGTACGCCTTTTTCAGAGCCTGAGCTTCCAGGAATGCGCTCATTCGTGTCTGATAGCCTCCACCGGTGCCATTCCTGCCGCGCGACGAGATGGATAAATCGTCGCTAACGTGGCGACCGCCATGCTTGCCACCACTATCACGACGCAATCCAGCGGCTGGATCTGGATGGGCAAATGATCGATGAAGTACACCTCTGGCTTCAGTTCGATGAGTTCGCCGCGATCGACAAGCCAAGCGACCACCAATCCGAGCGTAGTTCCCAGCCCCGTGCCAACCATCCCGATGATCGCGCCCTGCAACACGAAAACCGCTTTGACGGCCCTGGAAGGAAGCCCCATGGCTCGGAGGATGCCGATTTCGCGGGTCTTATCTGTCACGACCATAGTCAGTGTGCCAACAATGTTGAACGCGGCGACGATTACGATGAGGAGCAAGATTAGTCCCATCGCGAGCTTTTCGAGCTTCAGTGCCCCAAACAGAGACGCATTCTGAGTCTGCCAATCAAGCGACCGATACGGGTAGTCCAAGAGTCGCTCGAGTTCGGCGCCGACACGCGGAGCATCCCATGGGTCCGTCAATCGAACGTCGATCCCCGACACCGCCGAATCCAATCCGGCAAACCGCTGTCCCACGTCGAGGGAGACCACCGCATAGCTGTTGTCGTACTCGAACATGCCCGTCTCGAACAGGCCTG
The DNA here is from genome assembly GCA_039591275.1 of Gemmatimonadota bacterium. Classification (GTDB taxonomy): domain Bacteria; phylum Gemmatimonadota; class Gemmatimonadetes; order Gemmatimonadales; family GWC2-71-9; genus JBDHDY01. Next base: position 8,892 of record JBDHDY010000036.1, read on the forward strand.
TAACCTCAAAGCTCCAAACTTTCGGGGTGAAAGCGCCCAACGCCCGGTTGAATTTACTTCCGGCTGGAGACACTACGGTCACTCGATCTCCCGGATACGCCGAAAGCCGCTGGGCCAGGCGGTGACCCATGGCAATGCCCCCATCTACGTCGTCGAGTCTGGTGGTGAACTTCAGGTCGCCTTGTACGAAATGGCTTGGCAGATCGGTCACCGACGCCTGCCCAGTATCGGCCTCGATCCCGATGAGGCGAACTCCTTCGGCATAATCGGCACCTGCGGAGAGAAGCCCCTGGGATAGCACGAACGTCGCGGCCGTCTCCACCTCGGGATGGCTCAGAATCGCCGGCATGGCGTCGCGCCAGTCGTCCACTCGCAATCCCTCACCATAGGTCAGGATCCGCAGATGCGGGCTTGCCACGAGGATCTTGTCGCGCAGCTCGTCTTGTAGCCCATTCATCACACCCATGACGACCATCAGAGCCATCACCCCAACGGTAACGCCCCCGGTGGCAATCAGAGTGATGAGTGACACGATCCGCGTGTAACGTCGGCTTCGCAGGTAGCGACCGGCAATCTCTAACTCAAGCCGGGTCATTCCGTGGCCTCTTCAAAGAGCTCCTCTTCCTCGTGGGAGGTCGGCGGAGCCCCGGTGCGCCTGAGTGTGGGGAACAGGATCACATCGCGAATCGATCGCTGCTCTGCCAGCAGCATGACCAGTCGGTCGATCCCCAAACCCAACCCCCCGGTTGGGGGCATGCCATACTCCAGCGCCCTGACATAATCCTCGTCCAGCTCGTGCGCCTCGTCGTCGCCGGCAGCACGCGCCGCCACTTGTGCCTCGAAGCGGCCTCGCTGGTCGTCGGGGTCGTTGAGCTCGCTGAAGGCGTTGGCCAGCTCGCCACCGTCCACGAACAGCTCGAAACGTTCCGTGAGTTGGGGATCGCCCCGCTTGGGTTTGGCTAGCGGTGAGATCTCGATCGGATAATCCTGTACGATAGTAGGCTGAATGAGATGCGGTTCCACGAACTCCTTGAAAAGTTCGTCGATAAGTTTGCCACGCGGCATGTTGTCGACATCGTGCTCGCTACTGTGGTTCCTAAGTCGCTCACGCAACGCTTCGTCGTTTGCTTCGGCGAGGCTGATGCCGGCATGTCTTCCGACTAGGTCCACAAAGCTCTGTCGTGGCCAGGGAGGGCTGAAGTCGAACGTCTTACCGAATCGGTCGATGGTTGCGGTATCGTACAGATGTTCGATTAGGCCGGATAGGAGTTCTTCGAGCGTCACCATGATATCGGTATAGTCGACGTACGCTTGGTAGAACTCCAGCATGGTGAATTCTGGATTGTGATAGCGATCGACGCCTTCGTTGCGGAAATCGTGACCGATTTCGTAGACGCGCTCTAGCCCACCCACAATACAACGCTTCAGATACAGTTCGTCCGCGATTCGCAGATACAACGGTGCATCCAATGCGTTGTGGTATGTTGTGAACGGTTTGGCGGCGGCTCCTCCATAGATCGGTTGGAGAACGGGCGTCTCCACTTCGATGAAGTCACGGCGGTCAAAAAAATCCCTCATATATCGGATCACGCGGGCCCGGAGAATGAAGACCGATCGAACATCCGGGTGGACGGCGAGATCAGCGTACCGCTCCCGATACCGCATTTCGACATCTGCGAGGGATCCGTGCTGCTGCCCCTCTGCGTCTTCCTTCCCCGCTGGCAGCGGGCGCAGAGCCTTTGCCAGGAGCTCGAATTCCGATACCCGGATCGTGATCTCACCTGTCCTCGTGCGGAAGAGCGTGCCGCCCACGCCCAGAAAGTCGCCGTGATCAAAGAGCTTCAGAAGGTCGTATCGCTCCGGGCCGAGGTCGTCGCGCTTGAAGTAGAGTTGGATCCGACCGACCTGATCGGCCAGATGCATGAATACGGTCTTGCCATGGCCGCGAAGCGACAGAATTCGACCTGCGACGCGCACGCGGGTTTCTGTTTCTTCTCCCCGGAAGGTTTCCAAAGCCTGTGCAGTCGTGTGCGTGCGCTCGAACCGATAGGCGTACGGTGCGGTACCCCGTTCGATAAGGGTCTGGAGTTTCTCGCGACGAGCCGCTTCGACAAACGACCGCTCCTGAATCATGCTCATGCTGCCCGGTTACCAAATCGTTTGAGGTATGCATGAATGAACCGATCTAGATCGCCGTCCATCACCGACTGCACGTCACCAATCTTGAGTTCCGTTCGATGGTCATTGACCATCGTGTACGGTTGAAATACGTACGAGCGTATCTGGTTGCCCCATCCGATCTCTGTTTTCGTCGCCTCGATCTCAGCCTTCTTCTGCTCTTGCTCCTCGAGGGCGCGCTGATAAAGTGCCGCCTTCAACATCTTCAGGGCCGTTGCCCGGTTCTTGAACTGGCTCCGTTCCTGTTGGCACGACACTGCGATGCCCGTCGGGGTGTGTCGCAACCGAACTGCCGAGGACGTTTTGTTGACATGCTGCCCGCCTGCCCCGGATGCCCGGAACACCTCCATCTCGATGTCCTCTTCGCGAACGTCGATCTCGATGCTGTCGTCCACCAAGGGGTACACGAACACCGACGCGAATGACGTATGGCGCCTTGCCTGCGCGTCGAAAGGAGAGATGCGAACCAGGCGGTGCACCCCCTTCTCGGCTTTGAGATAGCCGAAGCCGTACTCGCCGCGAATCTCCATGGCTACCGACTTGATGCCGGCTTCGTCTCCAGGGAGCAAATCCAAGATCTCCACGCTGTATCCCGCTCGCTCTGCCCAACGGGTGTACATCCGCATGAGCATCTCCGCCCAATCTTGTGACTCGGTTCCGCCGGCGCCGGGATGAATCGTCAAAATGGCGGAGCGTTTATCATCAGGTCCCTGTAACATGTTCTGCAACTCGAGGTGCCCGAGATCCGCGTCGAGTCTGAGTAGTTCCTGTTCCAGACCCTGCTCGATCTCGGCGTCGGGGTCGTCTTCGAGAAGGGCGGCGAGCTCCAACGCCTCCCGAGCGCCGTGGGCAAGGGCGGTGAATGGGTCCGTCCAACGTTTGAGCTGGCGAATCTCGTCGACGACGGCGCGTGCCTTTTCCGGGTTATCCCAAAAACCCGGGGCTGCCATGGAAGATTCTAGGGACTGCAGATGGGAGAGCTTGGCATCGAGGTCAAAGATAACCTCGGAGTTCCTGTAAACGCCGATCGACGTTTTGTAGTCGCTCGATGACCTCGCTCACGTCATATCTCCAGGTAACTGCAATGCACGAGTCGAGCCGTCAGCCCCCGCATGGGGCGACGGCTCGTGAACACTGCAAATCTACGCGGGACCGTGGTTTAAAGCCAGCCTAGAAGATCTGTTGGCCCCCAGCCAGGATTTCGTTGAGGGCTTCGTTGAAGTAAGCGGTGGAGTTGGCCAGGTCATTCCCCACCTGCTCGACGTACTCCTCCCAGCTCTTCTTGATCTCCTCCTCGAAAGCCTCCCTGATGTTCCCTTGCTGGAGGGCCTCTTCGCGCTTCTGCGGTTGGTACACGATCATATCAGAGACGAGGGCCCTGGCGAGTCGCCGGGCTTTCTGCTCCGGGTTTTTGGACAAGAACGGGTTCACCGGCCGTCCGCCCGAGGGTGGCGGGGTCGCCGACACCGCATGGGGCTCGGACGGCCCCGGGGCCGGTGCAGTTGGTGCGGGCGCCGGCTCCGCTGGGGCTGGGCCTGGAGGCTGGAGAACCGGTGCTCCTACCCCCAACCCAGGGGGGGGAGGCCCGGGTTCCGCCGGAATCGGCGGAGTCTGAATTGGCTGCCCCGGGGTCGGCCGAAAAATGGGCGCTGACGGCCTCTGCGTCGGCGTGGGAGCGGCTGGTGGGGCTCCGACTGCCCCTGGCCGGGAGAACGGGCGCACCAGACCGGGCTTTTGTGGAGAGGCGGCCGTCTCTCCCGAGCCAGCTGTCGTGCCGTACATCGGCGGTTGTGGCCCCATCACCGGGGCGGCCGGAGCCTGAGTTGGAGGCATCGACGTGACCGGTGGAGATGGCGCGGGTGCAGGTTCGGCCGGCGGCTCTGGACCGGATTGTCCGTCCACTAGAGGAGAAATGCCCGGCTGCTCTGAGGGTGCCGACGCCGGGACCTCCGGCATGGCAGGGAGGGCGTCCAGACTGGGTCTGGGTAGATCGGCACTCAACGGGGGAGGCCGCTCCCCAGTCGCGCTGGGAACCGCTGGAACCGGTTGCACCAGGTCCGGG
>JBDHDY010000037.1:0-15755 GCA_039591275.1 Gemmatimonadota bacterium
CTGTTCCACCTCATCGATCCCGTCCGCTACGGCGGCTCACTCTTCATGCTCTTCTCCGGCGGTTTGATGCTGGGCGCCGTATACATGGCGACAGACATGGTCACTTCGCCGATCACTAACGTGGGGTGTTGGATCTTCGGCTTCGGCATCGGGTTCCTGGTGGTAGTGATCCGGCTGTGGGGTGGGCTCAACGAAGGTGTGATGTACGCGATCCTCCTCATGAATGCGCTCGTGCCGTTCATCAACCGGGCGACACAACCCCGGGTGCTCGGCTCGCGCACCATGCGGGTGATGACATGACGGACACCGGCAACGCGTCAGAGAACACACTGGGAGTCGCTGGCATGCTGGCCGGGTTGCTGCTCGTATTCGTCTTCCGCGCTACGCAGCCGGCCATCCTGGCCTACAAGGCGGAAGTCCTGCGGCAGGCTGTCCAGCAGGTTCTCAAGGCACCCGACCGATACGACACACTATACGTCCACGACGGCTCCCTTGTGATGCAGCCACCTCCAGAGGTGGATGCGGCTCAGCTCGAGCAGATATACCTGGGTTACACCATTGATAATGAACGGATTGGCTTTGCGATCGCAGCGGGCAAGGCCGGCTTCCAAGACATCGTGCGGATAATCTTCGGGTACGATGCAGCGACAGGACAAGTGTTGGGGATGATGGTGCTCGAGAGCAAGGAAACACCGGGTTTGGGCGACAAGATCGAAAAAGACGAGGCGTTCGTTTCGCAATTCGACGGAGCCATCGCTCCGCTCCTTGGGGTGAAGAGCGGCGCGGGGACGGGAGATCCCAGCGAGATCGATATGATCACTGGGGCCACCATCTCGTCCCGAACCATAATCAACATCATCAATGAAACACTGGAACGGTTGGGTCCATTGATTGAAGCATACGGTGAGGAGGGCGAAGATCGATGAGGGTAACGACTCCCAGGGAGGATCTCTTCCGTGGAGTCTGGCGTGAGAACCCAGTGCTCATCCAGATGCTCGGGTTGTGCCCCGCCCTGGCGGTCAGCAACACTGTAGCCAACAGCATTGCCATGGGGCTTGCAACGTTCTTCGTGTTGTGTGGCTCGAGCTTGCTCGTGTCCATGTTTAAGCGGTTCATTCCTCATGAAGTGCGCATCTCCACCTACATCCTCATCATCGCGACCTTCGTGACCGTGGCGGACATGACACTCGAGGCGGTCGTTCCCGTGGTTCACAAGGACCTGGGCGCCTTCATTTCGCTGATCGTGGTCAACTGCATGATCCTGGGCCGGCAGGAAGCATTTGCGTCGAACTCGACGCCGTGGGAACCGGGGTAGGCTTCATCATCGCGATGCTAATGATGGGAAGCGTACGTGAGATTTTCGGCCAGGGAACGTTCCTCGGCATCAGCATCTTCGGACCCAATTACGAGCCATGGGTCATCATGATCCTGCCGCCGGGCGGATTCCTCACCATCGGTTTCCTGCTGCTGGCCCTGAATTGGATCCGACAGCAGAGGGAACCCAGGCCCGCTGTTCGGGAATGGCCTGAAGGCGTGGCTGAGAGGAGGGTGGCTTGATGGGCGATCTTCTTTGGATTCTCATGTCGGCCATGGTAGTGAACAACTTCACACTGTTCTACTTCCTCGGGCTCTGTCCCTTCATGGGAGTGTCCGCCAGGGTAGAAACCGCTGTGCGAATGGGCATGGCGAACATTTTCGTGCTTACTATCACGGCTATCTGCGCCTGGTTCTTGAACACGTACATCCTCCCGGTAGCACCATACCTTCGCCTGATTTCTTTCATCGTCGTCATTGCGTCGTTGGTGCAGATCGTCGAGATGACCATCAAGAAGGTGAGCCCCGTCCTGTTCCGGCAGCTCGGCATCTACTTGCCTCTCATCACCACAAATTGCGCGATCCTGGGTCTCGCCGTTTTCTCGACTAATCGCGGTTACGGTTTCTGGCAGGGACTCTTCTTTGCCATCGGCGCCGGCCTCGGCCTGACACTCGCCCTGGTGCTCATGGCGTCGATCCGCGAGAGCTCAGAACTTGCCGACGTGCCAGACCTCGCGAAAGGCACGGCCCTCGTCTTCATCACTTCGCCGGCATGCTGAGTGCCACATGAGCGAGGTCATCGGCGTCCTCGCGGCTGCGGCGCTGTTTGCCGCGTTCGGGCTGATACAGCAACGACTCAGCCCTTCGAGCGGCTGCCATACATGCGGTCATAAGAATGATCCGGCTTCCTGCGAAAGCTGCCATGCCGGCTCAAAACACCTCGGAGTCAAGCAATGAGCGCACCTGAGCGTTCCGCAACGTCTCACCCGAACCGACGTCAGATCATTCTGCTTGGCATCGGTGCGTTTGCCGTGGCCACCGTTCCGTTTGCACGCCGGCGGCGGCGCAAGCTGATCCGCCGCAGCGTACCGGTCATGGGCACGTTGGCGGATATCGCCGTCGTCCACAAGGATGAGGTCTACGCACACCATGCCATCGACGCCGCAATCGCCGAGTTGCGTTTTGTGGACCGCACTATGTCCCGGTTCAGCACGACCTCGGACGTAGGACGGGCAAATCTCACTGTCGGTACCGAACCCGTCGACATTACCCCCGAAACTGCATTGGTGCTTCGAGAGGCACTCCGCTGGGCCGAATCGAGTGACGGCGCATTTGATCCATGCATCGGCAAAGCCGTGACCCTTTGGGATGTCGCCAACAGGAAGGCGCCCCCACCAGACTCCCGTGTTAGCCGCTTCGCCAATCGCCAATTGTACCGGTCGCTCGATGTTGCCACGCAGCGAGGCCGGCAAGTGATGCGATTCAGCGACGAGGACGTGGCAATCGATCTCGGTGGCATTGCCAAGGGATACGGCGTGGATCGGGCTGTCGACGCTTTGCGGAGTTGGGGAATTGAACGTGGTCTTGTCAACGTGGGTGGAGATCTCTACGCCCTCGGTGCATCAGCGGACGGCGATCCCTGGAAAATCGGCGTCAGATCACCTAACGACCCATCACAGTTGGCCGGCACGCTCAAAGTCACGGACGGCGCAGTAGCGACGTCAGGTGACTACTTGCAGTTCTTCCGGCACCAAGGTACGCAGTACCACCATCTGCTTGACCCAGCTACGGGCGCCCCCCGTCGTGCCGCCACGCACAGCGTCACCGTTGCCGCCAATGATTGCATGACGGCCGATGCCGCCGCAACGACGGCGTTTGGGATGCAGCCGGGTGATGCCGATGACCTATTGCGCCGTCGCTCTCCCGACGCACGAATCGTGCACACGGTGTGACGCCCGCTCACTCCTCTCAAGGCTGACAACCTAGGAAAAAGCAGCTCGTACTCACCAATAGGGAGCAGTCCGCCTTTCTGGCTTTGAGTAAGCATGCATCACCACGAACGGTGCAACGTGAGGCATGCCCCTCATCATCGTGTGATCCACGTCGCTTTTTTCAATAGTGATACACATCGCAGATATTTGGGTGATGTGTATTCCAGACAGCAAACCGGCAATTCTTCATATATGATGACAGAAGTGGCCGGCGGAGCGTCCTCCTCACAGGCCGCTCCGCATGTTGTATCAGGTGCGCAGCAAGGCCCGTTGGCAGTTGTATCAGGTGCGCAGCAAGGCCCGTTGGCATATCTGGGCCTAGGAGGACAGAGCAATGACGCACGTATTAGTCATCGACGACGATGAGGATACGCGGATAACGTTGAGTAGTTTGCTCGCAGAGCTGGGATACGAGGTCTCCTTCGCAAAGGACGGAGACGCGGGCATCGAGTTTCATCGCCGTGGGCATTTCGAGCTCGTGATGGTGGATCTCGGACTCCCGGGAAAAAGCGGCATACAGACGACCCGAGAATTCGTTCGCGAATTTCCCGATGTCAGGGTTATCGCCATGTCGGGCACTCATGCCGACGAGCTGGTGAGGGCGAAGGAAGAGGGCGCGTTCGCGACACTCGCCAAGCCGCTGCAGCCTGAGGAAGTTGAGGAGGCGATAGGCTCCGTCATGCGGATCTCCCGTGGCTGGGATGGGCCGGTCGATTAGCCCGTGCCGTTTCGAGCTCTTTATCAACCTCTCGACCTCCGCACGCGGCAGGACTTCGTCCGATCACGAGTAGGACCATACTTCCTGCCTCGTTGAGCCCTGCTGCGTTCTGACTTCGCACCCTTCCCAAAAAAGTGTCACATCGAGGACCGGTCATTGGCCCGGGAAGAGGTTTATATTACGCCCCTTCACGACCGAATTCACCGTCCACAGCGCTCAGAAGGCAAGGCACGATGAATACCACTCACCGTATTCCGATCGTCACGGTCATCGGCTCCAGCCGACCCGGAAGTTACACAGCTAAGGCCGTCGCGCTCGTCGACGACGAGATCCGCCAGCACCGAGAGTTAGATCGCGACACGGTCGATCTCGCGACCATTACGCTGCCCTTGCCGGGCACAGTGCACGACGAGGCGGTCACACAGGCGGTGCATGAAAAGGTGCGCCGAGCCGCTGGCGTGATCCTCGCAACGCCGGAATATCACGGCACCTTCAGCAGCGCGATCAAACTCTTCATCGAGAATCTGGGGTTTCCGTCCGCGCTGGCCCGCAAGCCAATTGCACTCCTGGGCGTCGCCGCCGGCCAGATCGGCGCCATCAAATCTCTGGAACATCTACGCAGCGTCTGCTCCCATGTGGGCGGCATCGTGCTTCCCGGCCCGGTCTCCGTGGCGAACGTGCGAGAGATGTTCGACGAAGACGGACGTTGTCTCGATGAAGCCGTGGAGAAACGTGTCAGAGGTACAGCCACGAGCGTCATCGACTACATCAAGGGATATGTTTGCCCGAGTGTTGCGCTGGAGGAGATGGTGCGGGAGAGAACGGCCTAGGTACGGTGGCAGAAGAGGCAGAAGGGGCAGACGGGCAGACGGGCAGACGGGCAGACGGGCAGACCCAAGCAGTTCAATTCGGTTCCACGCGTCAAGGTGAGGCAGAAATCACAGCCCGCCGGCCCGCCCGGGCGGTGATGGGATGGGCGGGGGCCCGCCAGCCCGCCCGGGGCCGGTAGGGGGAAGGGCGGCTCACCACTCCACTCGATTCACCACGACACTGCCGTTATTTATCACCATCAACAAATCTTGCACCGCCCCGATATCCTCCAAGGGATTGCGTTCCATGACGATGATGTCCGCATCCATTCCGACAGCTAGCTTCCCCGTGTGGTCGGCGACACCGAGCAGTTCCGCCCCGACTGACGTAGCCGCCTTGATGGCGTCCATCGCCGACATGCCAATTTCAACGAGCTCGATGAGCTCGTGACTCAATCGCAGTACGCTCCCCGGGCCGTACCCCGTATCCGTCGCAGCTACGACTCGCACACCGCGGCGATGTGCCTTGCCCGCCATCTCGCGAACGCGAGGCAGCATGTGTCGGCCGCGAACCTCGAGCACCGGATTGTCGTAATCGCCGCCGGGAAGCGTGAGGTCTCGGACCACCGCGATCGTAGGAGCGAGATACGTTCCACGTTCGGCCATCAGGGCAAGCGTCTCGTCGCTCAGATACGTACCGTGTTCAATGCTGCGGACACCAGCCCGCACTGCCGCTTGCCCTCCGCCGTCCCCGTGCGCGTGAGCGGCGACTGGGATGCCGGCCAGCTGTGCCTCTTCCACTACGGCACGCAACTCAGCCTCCGAGTACAACTGCTTCCGAGGATCAGTTTCCGGTAAACCGGCCCGCTCCGTGGCGTTCGTCTTGATGAAATCGACTCCAGCAGCGACCATTGTGCGCACCACACGACGTATCGCTTCCTCGCCCCTCACGCCGGGCTCCATCAAGTCACTGAGCGAGGGGTCACCAATGAACAGACCGCTTGCCGCTCCGGGCCGCACATGGTATCCGGCTGCGACGATTTCCGGAGACTCGATCCGACGCTGGCTCGCCAGCTCGCGTAGCCCAACATCTGCGAAGAAACTCACACCCATGCTTCGCGCCGTCGTGACACCCGAGCGCAGCGCCCGTCGCGCCGCCCCAAAATCCCCGATGTGCACATGTGCATCGATCAGCCCAGGAATCACGTACCGGCCCTGCAGATCAAACACAGTTGCCCCGGCCGGAGCTTGAACCGGCCCCGGCTCAATGCGCCGGATTTTGCCTCCCTCCACCACAATGGTGGCGTTCTCCATCGGGCTCTCGCCCACACCGTCGATGAGCGTTACTCCCGACAGCACGAGAGCGTCGCTCTGTTGAACCGAGGCGACGGCAGCCGTCACCGTGGAAATGAGCATCAACATCGCCATCCCGGCGAGCCTACAGGGAAACATGGCAAGTCCTCGCAGTGGTAGTGTGTGCAACTGGCTGCAGGCCGCCGTCCAGCTCGGCCAGGGGAATCCACGATCGTCCGTCCGATTACCCGAACAGGCAGCAAGTATACGCGCCGGATGAGCGCTTGGCGAGATTGGATGTGTTTTGCCTGATCCGTCGCGGAAGGTCGTCGCTATCCTTTCACTGCTCCAGATTCTGGGACATCGAGCGTCGAGTAAGCGCGATGCCGAAGCACTGGGATGCGAAACCTTTTTCCTTTATGATGGTATCAAGAAATGTCGCTTCTGCCGAGCGATGTTGCACCCTTCGATGGGCCCCCAACAGCCAACGACGAAGGCGACGCATGCGGATGGGGATTGGTCTGCCACACAAGACGCGGACAACCAGCTACTTTTGTATGCCATGACATCGTTGACCACATTGACCCTGCTATCACTTGGCCTGCGCCCCGGCTTACAGGTAGAGGTGGCACAGGATTCCGCCATCCGACTGGCAGAAATCACCGTCACGGCTACGCGCGGGGGAGCGTCCGAGCGAATCACGCGGCCGAGTGCCGTGGCGCTGGTGGAGCCGTCAATCGCGGAGATGGCCGCCGGGCGCGTTGCTCCAGATCTGCTGCGCGATGCGCCCGGCGTTCAGGTGCAACAGACATCGGCGGGACAGGGCGCCGTCATTCTGAGAGGCCTGGTAGGCAATAGGGTGCTCTATCTGGTCAACGGCGTGCGGATGAATAATGGCACGTACCGCGACGGCCCAGGACAATACCTTGCCACGGTGGATCCTGAGATCATAGAGAAGATCGAAATCATACGCGGTCCCGGCTCCGTGCTGTACGGGTCCGACGCCCAAGGTGGAGTGGTGAATGTCATCACCCGTACCCATCCGGTGTCGGCCGGAACCAGCATGCGGTTCAGTGCCGTCGGCTCGACCGCGAACGAGGGCTATCGCACCAGGGGCTCGCTAGGACACACCGGCTCCGCAATGGCCATCTCGGTGGGCGGCACCTTTTCCCACGGGGGTGACCTGCGGCCGGGAGGCGGGCTGGATCCGCAACGGCCCACGGCTTTCGATACTTGGGGTGTAGACGCCAACCTCACGTATTTCGGGATCCCCCAACACGAGTTTACCGGCATCGTTCAGCACTTTCGGATGAGTGACGTTCCCCGCTATGACTGGTACGTCGATTTCCGAGCGCCCAACCTTGGGCGGGACGCCGAGCACGTCTTCAATCCCCAAACGCGCCAGTTCTTCATGGCGCGCCACCTCTACCGACCATACGGCGGTTTCCTCAATCGGCTCGAGACGACCGCAACGCTCTCGATTCAACGAGAGGGGCGAACACGCCGCCCCCACGACGAGTTGGGTGTCCCGGACGACATCCGGACGTTCACCCAAGACAACGTGTTCACGCCGGGCGTAAGCATCGTCGCAGCGGGCGTTGTGTATCCAGCTAATCACCCCGTCACCCTCACCTGGGGTACCGATTTCTTCAGCGACCACGTCAACAGCTGGGGGACGTTGGAGTCGACCTCGGGTTCGATCGTCGACCTCACCCGGGACACCGAAGCCGGGCCACTTCCGACGGGACGGTTCCCCGACGGGGCCAACGGGCAGCGGTTTGGCTTCTTCGGGTCGGCAGAAACGCAGATCTTACGCCGCGTCACGCTATCACTCGGCGGCCGCTGGAGCTACGCGCACAACGAAGCGGATGTGGGGACAGAATTCGGTGGCCGGGTTCACGGCTCGGCCTCCGATCTCACCGGTCAGGTGGGACTCGTCGCGGAACTGGCGTCCAGTTTCCGACTCGCCTTCAGGCTGGCCGAGAGCTTCCGGGCGCCGAGTCTCTACGACCTGACGAATGTTGGCGCGGTTCCCGGCGGAATCGTCATGCCCAACCCCGACGCCAAACCAGAGCACGCCCTGTCCGCCGAGGTCTCGCTCCGCTATACGACGGCTCCAGTGTCGTTTGACGTTACGGTGTATCGCACGACCATCAGTGACTTCATCGATCGCACTCCTGGCACCTTCAGAGGTGACACGCTGTTCAATGGGGAGCGGGTGTTCCAGGGCCGAAATGTCGGTCGCGCCCGGTTGCATGGCGTCGAGGGGGAAGCTGCAGCGCGGTCCGGTCCCATAGAGCTGCGGGCAACGCTCATGTATACCCGCGGCAAGCAGACACCGGAGAGCGGCATTGAAGAACCCATGTCGAAGATCCCGCCCCTCGCCGGCACCGGAAAAGTGATCTGGGCCACACCCGGGGGCCGCGTCTGGGCCGAATACACACTTCGCTGGGCCGGCCCTCAGAACCGCCTCGGCTCACGGGATCTGCGTGACCCCCGCATCCAGGAGGGAGGCACCCCGGGCTTTGCGGTCCATAGCGTGGAGGCCGGTACGCGGTTGACTGACGAGATCTCACTTACCGTCGGTGTCGGAAACCTCGCCGATCGCTTGTATCGAAGCCATGCGAGCGGCGTCGACAATCCCGGACGGCACGCCAGAATCGGCGTCTCATGGCATCGGGGGGTGTGAAGCCTCGATAGGCCCTGCCGCCGGGCTTCCCAAGCCCCCCGGCCTCCCCTGCCGGACTTGCGACCACCCGTGAAGGCCCTGTGAAGAGTGATTTGTGGCGTTGATCCCACCACCCTAACCCCACACATTCACCCTCGTGAGCGAGCAACCTCTCAAGCGGGTCAGCAAATACGAACTCTGGGAACTCATCGGACAGGGCGCGATGGGTGCCGTGTACCGAGCGTACGATCCCGTTCTGGGGCGGACCGTGGCCGTGAAGCTCATGGGCCCCTCCATCGCCCGAGACAAACACCTGCGCGCTCGGTTCCACCGAGAGGCGCGAGCAGCAGGATCGCTGCAACACCCCAACATCATCACGGTCTATGACTTCGGCGAGGCCGACAGCCACCTCTTCATCGCGATGGAGTATGTGGCAGGAACCGACCTCTCCACGATGATCAAAGACCACGCCCCGCTCTCGCTGCGGGAAAAGCTCGACATCACGCTGGGGGTGCTGGGCGGCCTGTCATACGCCCATGCCCGCGGCATCGTCCATCGAGACATCAAACCGGGCAACATCCGCATCACCAATGACGGCCAGGTCAAGATCATGGACTTCGGTGTCGCCCACCTGGCCGACACGGATATGACGAGCGACGGAATCGTACTGGGCACGCCCTGCTACATGGCCCCCGAGCAACTGCGGGGTCAGAAGCTCGCCCCGGCCACCGACATCTTCGCCCTCGGGGCCGTCGTCTACGAACTGCTCACGTTGCGTAAGCCCTTTACCGGCGAGACAACCCACGCGGTGCTGTACAGTGTGATCCACGACGAACCACCCGCCGTCGTGGAGTTGAACCCGACGACACCCCAGACCATTCGTCAAATCGTGTCGAAGGCGATGGCCAAGAATCCCAAGGAGCGGTACGCCTCGGCGCATGCCATGGCCAAGGAAGTGAGGACGGCGCGCATCGCCCTGGAGGCCACCGGAGAGATGCCCACGGTGTTCATGAGCACCCAGGACCTCCCCCTACGGTTCCGATTCATGTCATTTGCCCGCCGGCGAGGCACCATGGCGGGGCTGGGGGCGGGGGCCATCGGCCTAGTGGCTGCGATGACCCTCTGGGCGCTGAGCACCGCTCGGGGCACGGATCCAGCGGACGCCCAGATGATCGATGTGCAGGAGTCGGCGGCGTCCATGTCTGCTGCTGCCCGCCGGGATCCGCTGGCCGACACTCTCGTCTCGGTCCGGGCGGCTGCCCTCACTCACCGGGCCCTGACCGAGAGCCAAGGCGTGCCAGAGAGGCTCCTGGCCATCGGCGATTCCCTGGCGACCGTGGCCGATTCTCTCGCCGAGGATGGCCGATTCTCTCAGGCCATCATCGCCTTCTCTACGGCGAGGTCCTCCTGGAGCGACGCAGAGGAAGCGTTCCGGCTGCGCGAGGCGCAGGAGGAACAGGCTCGACAGCTTGCGGCACGCAGGCGAGCCACCCCCAGCCGCCGCTCAGCACCAACGACAAGAAAGGCCACGCCGACGCCTCCCAGGTCCACGCAGACGGTCCGGTCCGGCCTGGGATCCCAGGACCGCGCCAGAATCCAGTCCATTGTTGAGCAGCTGTCTCAGGCCGTCTCGTCCCAGGACGTGGAGCAAATCCGTCAGGTCTTTCCCGGCCTGTCACGGCAGGAGCAGCAGAGTTGGGAACGATTCTTTCGCAACGCGAGGAACCTGAAGCTCACTTTGGCTGTGCAGCGGTTGGACGGGAGGGGAGATTCTGCCCAGGCGGACCTCAGTGGAACCTTCATCTACGAGCAGCGCAGCAGCGGACGTCGTCGCGAGGCGCCCGCTCGTTTCCTGACCACGTTCGTACGCCGGAGTGGCACATGGGGGTTGGTCTCGATCCGGACACCGGACGACTCCGGGAACTCCTAGAACCAAGCACGCCCGCGCACTGAGACGTCAGACCTGCAAGATGCCCCCAAGGGGAGTCGAACCCCTGTCCCCACCTTGAAAGAGTGGTGTCCTGACCGCTAGACGATGGGGGCTTAGTAACCGGAGAGCGGGCAGACAAGTAGCGGTAACGGGATTCGAACCCGTGTTTCAGCCTTGAGAGGGCTGCGTCCTAGTCCCCTAGACGATACCGCCACGGTGGCCCGCCCGCGGACCAACTCACCGGAGTGAACTTCGGTGTCGCTTGCGGAGCAAGAATATCACTATGAAGGCGGCACAGGCGCAATCACCGGTGGGCATCACAGCCCATCCTTCCCAACCCGGCCGGTCAGCTCCCATGTCGAACCGGCGCCCCTACTCCCATAATCTATTACATGTCAACAACTTATACCACACCGACTCATGGGGCCAGCTTCTTGGGGACCTTCACTGATGGGGTCGCGGCGGGGTCAACAAAACGAAGGTCGCCGTGACCTTGCGGCGACCTTCGGAGACAGGTGACGGTGTGCCGGTGCCAAGCCGCCGGCTCCGTGATCAAACGCTCACGACAAGACCAAGGCTTCCTCGACCACGCGGATCATGCCAAAGGTGGTGAACGGCTTTCGGATGACCTGCACGGCTCCGAACTCTTTGGCCACGCTCAGCGGATCGGGAGCCCCGTACCGACGGCGACCGGACATAGCAACTATCCTCGCCGTCGGGAATTCCTTCAGGCACTGCCGAATGAACTCGTTTCCATCCATCAACGGTAGGAACATGTTGACCAAGACGACGTCGGCCCGGGTTTCCCGAAACGACTGCAAGCCGGTTTCGCCGTCAGGCACCTCAACCACTTCATGACCGACCCTGGTGAGAATACTCCGGAGCGTCGACCGGACCAGCTGCTCTGGGTCGATGATGAGCACACGAGCGGTAGCACACTCGGTGAACTCCACATGCCGGCGGCAGGACGAACATCGCACCTCCCGCACCTTCAGGTTCATCCGTGTGACAGCCGGGCCAACAGCCAGCATACCCTTGCATCTGGGACACGCTGCAACTTCCTGCGCTCCCGAAAACGCGCGGCGGATCTTTTCCATCTCCTCACGGGTGAACGCTGTCTGGGCAATGCCACGTCGGTCTCCGACGCGCCGATCAAACTTGTTCCGGCGCCGGCCGTGCCAACGGCGGTGCCGGTTGCGCCGTTCGTCGCCGGTGCGGCGCTCAGGATCCACCGACCTGGCGCTCAGGCGGCGGTCGTGACCCCGCTGGCAAACCCCCGAACGCCGTGCCTGCCCTGAGCGGCGATCAGGGATTTTGCGACGCTCTCCCCGGCGACGTTCCTCAGGCAATTTCAACATGCACAAATCTCCCTTACACCTGAAAACCCATCGGGCGTAACGACAACTGACGTGTTGAACTGATGGGTTTCTGAATTATTGCAGCGTGCGCCGCCTCGCAAGAGCCTGCCTACAATTCCAGCCCCGCTCTTCGGAGTGCGGCCTCAGAGATTTCCGCAAACTCCACGCCAGGCGGGAGCCGGGCCCGGGCGCAACCCCGTTCAGACACGTTGCAGAAACTCGGGGTCGATCCCCAGGGGCAAGCTCCAGGGAGACAGACCGCAAATGCCTTGTTCATAGCCGCTTATGAAGACCGGCAGGTGCTCCGACCGCGCGTCAAGGGCGATGCGGCTCACCCTTCACGAACGCTTCGCCGTACAGTCGGACGAACCATGCAGCGCACTGTCGAGCGGCCGCATCAGTTCCAATACTCGCTTGCTCGCAGGCACTCAGCGCGCCGCGACTCTCCTCCTCCTGCCACCTCCGTCGACTGCAATTGCTTGCACTCAGTTGGCCGGAACCGTTCGGAAGTCGTCGGAGCCGATGATCCTGACGCCGTCAAAGGTCTCGCCGGTCAGCGTGGCCTCGCCGTCACCGCACTGAATGCCTGTTTCTCCGCGGCGGAAGTGCAAGACCAGATCTCTGTCGCCATCGCCGTCTTCGTCTCCCTCATGACGGGTGACGCCCTGCTTGTTGTCATGCGTCTCGGCCGCGCCGCTCGGGCCAAAACGTACGGTCGTATGATCGACGGTGGTGGCGTCGAAATCCTCCGTCGTGAGGATCGCGACTGGGATGACGCCGTTTCCGTTCCTACAGTTTATGGAACTAGGCCTGATGTCGATGGCCACCTCGAGCAACCCAAAATAGTGACTCGGATCGCGGTCGCTGACCGTGGTGCTGTTCCCCAAATCATCCGTGTAGTCGGCTGACGCGGAACCGAGATTGGCATACTGCCCTGTCACCGCAACATCGTTCGCCGTGCAGAGGATCGACTCACCCACCGCCAAGACGGCGGCCGGGCACGACACGGCCGCACCCTGATCGTCAGTGACCGTCACGTTCGCGAGCGGCACGTTGCCGGTGTTGATTACGACATATGTCCAGTTGACCGTCGTTCCCGCGATGATCACCGGACCTGTAACGTCGTCGGCGTCCTCCCCGTTAGTTGCTTTCTCGATGTCGACCGCCGGAGTTGCGCCGAAATAATGGCTCGGGTCGTCGTCGTTGACCACGGTGCTATTCCCGACGTCGTCGGTGTAATCTCCTGTCGCGTTTCCGATGTTGGCATATTGTCCAGGCGCCACGATGTCGCTCGCTGTACACGTCATGGACTCACCTAGTGCAAGCGAGCTTCTCGGACAGGAAACAGCCACACCCCGATCGTCCGTCACCGCGACGTTGGCCAGCGGCACGTCGCCTGTGTTTGTCACCAAGTAGGTCCATTCCACCGGTGTGCCCGCCAGGTTTGACGGACCGGGGGCTGCGTCGGCGTCGTGGCCGTTGGTGGCCTTTTCGAGGGCGGCGGCTGGACTCACGCCGAGATAGTGGCTGGGGTCGTCGTCCGTGACAGCCACTCCGGTTGGATCTTCTCCGGAAGCCGTACCCACATTTACGTACTGGCCCGATTGAGCCGTTCCGCTCGCAGAGCAGGTCATCGACTCGCCGGGGGCGAGAGCCTCCTGGGGACACGACACCGCTACACCCTGGTCGTCGGTGACCGCAACGTTCGAAAGCGGCACGTTACCAGTGTTGGTCACTACGTACGTCCACTCCACCGCTGATCCCGTCACGATCGAGGGGCCCGGGGCCTGGTCAGTATCGTGGCCGCTGGTGGCCTTCTCGATGTCTATGGCGGCCCCCCCCGAGTTGCTGACTCCTGGTGTCGGAATGGCCTGCTCGTAGGTATCCGTGTTACGCCCACCGCCGCTGCCGTTTGGGATGCGCTGGTTCGAGTGATGGTCCTTGTCGCCTGCGCCACCTTCGTTTACCTGCGGCTGCCCCGCATTCAGCAACACCAGCAATCCGGGTCCGTCAGCGTCGTTGGTGTCATACACGATTGCGTCGACGAGATTGGTGGTTGTGACTGGCGTGCCGAAAGGGAAGTCCGAAGCGTCTGCTGCGTAGAGGGCAACGGCGTCCGCACCATTCTGCAGTTGGTTGGTGAGGTCAGGCCACAGAAAGTCAGCATTTGGGACGAGCGGGCTCCCGATGACGAAGAAGCCGCTAGTGCCCGTTGTGAGGCCGTCCAAGTCGAACGCCGCGTAGGAGATATCACCGTTTCCGTTATACAGCACGACCACCAACCCGTCGAGAGGCGTGTTGCCCGAACCGCCATCGTACAACTCGATGAACTCCATGTCATCGATGCCCGCATTATCGGCGTCAACCTCGTTGATCAACACGTCTGGAGAGGAGACGGCCGGGGCATTGACGTCGCCAGGCGTGTTCAAGGCCTCGCCCGGCTCGGGAGTGCCGACGAGACCTGGCAGCCCCTCGCCGTGAAAGTCGTTTCGCATCCAATCAGAGACGGCGTCGGTGTCAACACCGTTGGGAATGCGCGAGGCTGCCCCAACCGTGAACGGGTTCCCGTCGAACCCTCCCGCGAGCACCACGGCTGCATACGTGTGATCACTGGCTCCACCGTCCGTCACCGCAACGTCGTCCACGATACGGGCCCACGGCGCAGCATCCGGCACGCCGTCGTTGTCCGCGTCGAGGTCGTCACCGACGGCGCCGGTGAACCCCTCCACCAACAAGAGAGTGACCGTACCGTTTTCAACCACATTGCTGAAAAAGCCGGTGGTCCAAAAGCCGTTCGCATCAGTGGTTCCGACCGTGAACGCCCCGTCGATGACCCCGGCGCCCGATGCGTCACCCTCGATCTCGAGAATCGTGAACGCCGAATAGTCGGTGTTGAGACCGCCGAGGATCTCCACGAACTCGTGGGTGTCAGCGCCCGTATGATTGAACACGAACTCGTTGATGAGGGGATCGCCGTTGGCCACTTGCAGCGAGGCAGCGTTCAGGCCATCTCGAGTTTCACGAAGTTCCGTCGGTGCCTCGTCACAGCCCAGCCACAGCAGACATGTTGCCAGAACCAAAAGCGATCGATGTGTTCGTGATTCCATGCTTCCTCCAAGAGGGGCAGCTGTGCGACCCGGGCGCGGAGACAGTGAGTCCACCACTACAGGACCAAAGAGCCACCTCTGTTCGGCATTTGCGCCGCGCGGAGTCTAGTGTGTCTCGACTGGGCCAAGCTGAGTTACTAAGCATCATGACGCCGATGCAAACCAGCAAGAGTTGCAGCAACGCGACACCTGCACGGTGCGAGATGCAAGCATCGCACCACCGCTCGTCGCACACTTTGCCGTTTAGTCACCCTGCCGAATATCCTCGCGCAAGATCTTGCACGGCGATGTGACGTGGCAACGCGCCCACAAAACGAAACCGCCGGCTGACACTGTCAGCCGGCGGTACACAGCCCTAGCCGAGATCGACTTAACGCTCACTCGGCCCGCAGCACAGTCAACAGATCCACTCTGGTCGCTCTCCGGGCGGGAATCATGCACGCGGCGAGCGCCACCACCGTCAAGGAAACTGCTACCAGTACATAAGAGAGCGGGTCAGTCGACTCGACGCCGAAGAGCAAGCTTTGGAGGACGCGGCTCGCCGCAGCACCGCCAACCAGGCCGAGC
>JBDHDY010000038.1:0-13797 GCA_039591275.1 Gemmatimonadota bacterium
GACGAGATCATACCGGCCTGCAAGCTCCGGATCGCCGGCATCGCGTACCTGGAACTTCACGCGGTCTGCCACACCGGCTTCGGTCGCGTTGCTGTTAGCGAGATCGACCGACGGTGCATCGAGGTCGAACCCGTCCACCTGCGCGTTGGGATAGCTCTGGGCCATCCCGATCCCCGACCAGCCGACGCCGCACCCGAAGTCAGCAACGCGGGCGGGAGGGTCACTCTTGAGCCTGGTGTCCACGTCAGCGATCGACGGGAGCCACTCCTGGCCGAGCTGATAAAGGAACATCGCTCGATTCATCCGGCCCTGCCCCTCACGGAGATCGACGCCGTAATCCTCATACGGCACGCCGGTGCCGTTGCGATAAGCGTTCAACAGTGACGGCAGTGGGTGAACGGCACCGGCCGCGAGCTGGGCGAGGGGCGCCAGGTAGTTGAGACTCTCACGGTCCACCAGCACCTCGGCGTGCCCCGCAGGGAGAAAGAACTTGCGCGCTTGCCCGCGATCATCGCCACCGTCTAAGGCGACAATACCCGCCACCGTTTGCTGTTCGAGCCACTCTCGCGCGTAGCGCTCGTGGGTGCCTGTCCTGTCGGCGAGCTCGCTTGAGGTCAAGCTTCCGTTCGCACTCAGCGCGCCGTAGAAGCCGAGCCGGTCGCCGATGTAGATGGTGAAGATGTCAAACACCCCGGAGGTTGATTGGAGCAGCCGCTCGACGAGAGCGTCGCGTTGCTCGGTGGCGTTTGCAGTGGTCGGCTGGACGGTGACGGTCATTGGTTCTCCCCTGTGCTCGTGGTTTTTGAAGGCTGTGTGAGGAAGCGCGCCAAACCTCCCTCTCTGGTAGAGGCGCAAAAGGCGGGTGCGAGGGGTCATTTCCCACCCCGCCCCTCCCTGCCCCAGGGGAGGAGGGAGGAGGGAAGGGGGAGGAGGACACAAAACACGAATCCCTCCTCCCCACTCCCTTGGGCGGAGAACAGGGGGGGGTCCGAAACCTCCCCGCCCCGGCCCTCGTAGGATGGGATATGAAAGAAATCTTTGACCTATTGCTCTCGTGGCTGAAGCGCATCATCGAGATCGGCGTCCTAGAATTCTTGCTGAAAGTCGGGTGGAAGGTGTGGGTGGCGCTCCTTTTGGCCCTCGCGGTGTTGATCGCTCTCGTCATCGTGTTGGTGATGGTCTTGCTCGGGGTGCTGTTGTGAGGAGAAGGGCCCAACAATTTTGTGCGCCTGGGCCTCCCTTCTCATCCACGGGGAATTGCACGATGATTAGCGGACCTTGTGACTGGCCAATGCCGGACTGGACGCTTGTCCGGCACAACCCGCGGCTGAGCTAACACATGTTCCCCATAGAATGGGTCCTGATCGTCGTAGTCCTTGCGGGCATCTGGTATTTCCTCTACCAGCGCCGGCCGAGACTCAGGAGACCCGAACAGCTTCCGGATGCCCGGGAGTTGCTCGCCCGGGAGCTCGAACAGTCGGCCGAGGCTGCGCGGCGAGAGGGACGGTATGAGGAAGCGCAACTGATGGAGTGGCGATCGGCGTGGATGGACACCAAGCCTCGGCTGGGTGACGATATGCCGCCCAAGCGGCTCGATCCCGACGTGTACCAGCACTTGACCTGGGCCGATGCCATGCAGCGCCGTTACGGGACCTTGCTGGCGGACAAGAGCCCCCCCTTCGGTCTCTGCAGCTACAAGCCGGTGGCGCTGCTGCCGTTTCCGAAGGTGTACATTGCCGACGCGCTAAATATGCTGCTCGACGTTGGCGAAGAGCGCATCACATCGCGTCACGTAAGCGCCGGAGCCCTTTCCTCCGAAGTGTTGGACACCATTAAAGAGGGGCTGAGACGTTTGGATCGATTCCTCGACGTGGCGCCGAACGAGCTGCCGACTGATCCCGAGGAAAACGAGCGTTACGGCGTGCGCCACCAGGAATCGAGCGAGAGTCGGGCGTGATTCGGGACACGGCGCGAAGCTCAAGCGGTCCCTAGGGATGTAAAGGGTGTTCTTCGAAACGGTCACACGACGAGTGCACTACTCATGGATGAACTGACCCAGCATCGAGCACGATACGTCGCGGGCTTCGTCGCCTACATGGCCGCGCTGTGGCTTCTGTGGGACACTGCTGCCATCTATCCCCTGAAGATCTTTGTAGTGTTCCTGCACGAACTCAGTCATGGCCTCGCCGCCATCTTCACCGGCGGATCGATCACACGTATCGAGATCACTTCGAATCAGGGAGGCGTGTGCTACTGTGGCGGCGGGAGTCGATTTCTAACATTGTCAGCGGGTTATTTGGGGAGTCTGTTATGGGGTGTTGGGCTGCTGCTCATCACGGGGGGGCGACGGCTCTGGCATCTCGTCACGCTGATGGCGCTCGGCGCGATAGTCGTCGCGGTCTCGCTACTCTACATCCGAAGTCCGTTCGGCCTGACGTTCGGCGTACTGTTCGGCCTTGCGCTCATCGGAATGGCCAAGTATCTGCCGATCGAGATCCAGACGATCACTCTCACCGTCATTGGCCTTACGAGCTGCCTCTATGCCATTCTGGACATCAAGAGTGACATCCTCGATCGCCCGTACCTGCGATCCGATGCGAGAATGCTGTCCGAGCTCACCGGCATCCCGACGGTCATCTGGGGCCTGTTGTGGACAGGAATCGCAGTTGCGGTGACATGGTGGTTGCTCAGGCGTACCTTGGGTAAGTCTCTGTTCTTCGGAAGCTGACGTCGACGGCTCCCAGAGTCGTTACTCCTGGCGGAGGCGCCATGGGGCCGGACGGCACCGATCGACAACTCAATATTCTGGCGGGCCTCGCATTCTATCCGCGGGGTGGAAGCGCCCAAGTGGTCCGCTATCTTTCCCGCGCCCTGATCGAGCGGGGCCATCGAGTCCATCTGGTAACCGGCTCTCTTTCCGACGGCGACCCGCAGCACGACGCCCGCACGTTCTACCAGGATATACCGCTCACCACTGTCGACTACACTGAAGCGTGGGAGGGCTTCAAGCGCGGCGAGAACCCAATCGCCGAGGCATGGGAGGTTCCGTTCCACCCGAGTTACGAAGACAAGCCAGGCGTGCCGGACCGCGCGTTCTATCAGGTGACCAAGGCCGAATACGACACACTTATTCGGTGTTGGACCGAGGTATTTAAGCGTGTGAGTGGAAGATTCGAACCCGACGTCCTGCATCTCCATCACCTCCTCCACGTGCATCTTGCGGCGAGCGAGGTGTTCCCGAAGGTGCCAAAGGCGGCTCACCTCCACGGTACCGAGATCAAGATGCTGGAGAATCTCGATGTACTCGGGCGAGAGTCTGGTGTTCGCGGGGAACTGCATGACGTTGCGGGTGACGCCGTGGCGGGCGCCGCGCGAAAGATGCAGCACTTCTTCGCTATCAGCCCGGATGTACGCGAGCGCGGCGTTGCGCGCCTGTCCATCGATCGATCCGCCATCACAACCATTCCGAACGGGGTAGATGTGTCCGTGTTTCGGCCGGCGGACTGGAGCGACGATGAGAGGCTGACCTTTCTCCGGAAGATCCTTGTGCAGGAGCCGCAGGGATGGGACGAGACAGGAGTGCCCGGGACCATCCGCTACACGGAGACCGATCTCGAGCGGTTCCAAACAAGAGAAGGCGCTCTCAAGCCCCTCGCATTGTTTGTGGGCCGGTTTCTGGATTTCAAACGGGTTCCGATGTTGTTGCGAGCGGTGTCGCAGGTGAATCAAGGGCTTGCGGGATCCGGAGACGGCCTGCCGTACAACCTGCTCGTCTGGGGCGGCATGCCGGGTGAATGGGAAGGCGAGCATCCGCACACGCTGGCGCAAACTCTCGAGCTGCCGAACGTTTTCTTCTGCGGCTGGTTGCCTCACTCCATTCTCTCGGAGGGGCTCAACCTCGCAGACGTGTTCGTCGCGCCGTCATACTACGAGCCCTTCGGGCAGGTTTTCCTGGAAGCCATGGCGACGGGCGTTCCGGTCATAGCCACTCGCAGCGGCGGCCCGCTGGATTTCGTCGTCGACTCGGGTGACTTAGCCAACGGATGGCTCAGCGAGGTGGACGACGTCGCCGACCTCGCCCGAGTCCTGGGCGACGCCTTGGTGGATGAGGGAGAGCGGCAGCGGCGCGGCGAGAACGCACTGGCACTCGTGCGAGAGTGCTACGATTGGAGGCAGATCGCGGGGGAATACGTGAGGAGCTATAGACGGCTGGTTGAGTCCGCATCCTGACGGCAGCCCTGCCACTCCCGACCCCTCCCTACTGCAGCCCCGCACCACCCGGCCGCTGCCAACGGCAGAAACGGCAGAGACGGAAGAACAGCGGGTTGCTGCGGTCCATGATTGCGGTCAAAGGCCGCCGTAACCTATTGATTCACAACTAGTTAAAGATGCATGAAGGGAAGACGAGCCCGCTGGTCGCTGGCCGCCGGCCGCTGACATGAAACCCTCCCGACTATTCCCCCGTAGGATATATCGCATGCGGCAACAACTGGTCTCAGATGACGGGACGAGAGGATCATGACGAAGTCAGACGTTTCACGGCCTGAGGATCTGCTTCCCCTGTCGGAGCCGGTATTTCAGATCCTGCTCTCGCTCGCCGAGGCGGACCTGCACGGGTACGGCATAATCGGCGACATCCGCGAGCGCACCGCCGACGAGGTAGTGCTCTCCACCAGCACCCTGTACGGGGCCATTAAGCGGATGATGCGGGATGGGCTGATCGAGCAGACCGATATGCGTCCGGCCCCTGAGCTCGATGACGAACGGCGTCGCTACTACCGGATTACGGACTTCGGCCGCGAGGTGGCCGAGTGCGAGGCCCGTCGCATACAACGGCTCGCAGAGATGATAAAGGATCGGCAGTTTGTGACGAGGGCTTCGTGACAAGAAAGGTCAAGCGTTCGGGGCAGCGCGCACCGGTTGCCGTCCGGTTGTTTACGGCGGCAGCCCGCATAGTGTTGCCCCGAGGCTTCCACCGCGAGTTTGCACCTGAGCTGCAAGCGGCTTTTGTCGATCAGTATCGGCATGCTGTGGGTCAGCCTCGTTCTGTGAGTATGACGCGCTTCTGGCTCCGCGAAATCGGCGGCCTGCTCGCCACGTCGGGTCGTGAGTATCGCGATGCCGTGGTCGCAGCAGGACGCGCCCGGCGTCGCCGCCGCAATCAACTGCCTTCTCCCAAGAGGAACCGCGACATGATCGGCACTTTCCGCAAGGATCTCGTTTACGCTTTTCGCATGATCGTGAAGACGCCAGTCGTGAGCGCCATCGCAGTGCTCTCGCTGGCGCTCGGCGTGGCGGCCAACACGACGATCTTCAGCATTGTGAATACGTGGCTCCTGCGGCCGCTTCCGTATCCGGACGCGGAGCGATTGGTCATGGTGTTTGAGAACGACCGGAACGATTCAGACGGCCAGGATGCCGTCAGGTACGCGAACTTCTTCGATTGGCGGGAGCAGGCAACGTCGTTCGACAGTTGGATCGCAACGGACTTCGGTGTAGCCAATCTCACCGGCCTCGAGCGCCCCGAGCAGGTAACGCTTGCCAACGTCACGCCGAATTTCTTTTCTCTAATCGGGTCCGATCCGATGATGGGCCGTACGTTCTTGCCCGATGAGGGTGGAACCGAAGACGCTGCGGTGGCGGTGCTGAGCGAAGCGCTGTGGAGAAATCGCTTTGGAGCCGAAGCCGACATCATCGGCAAGACGGTAACGCTGAACGACCGCACCTATACGGTCGTGGGCGTCATGCCGGAAACTTTCGACTTCATCTTGGGCACGGTAGGCCTGTGGATTGCCGACGACTTCGAGAGCCAGCGGACGAACCGCGAGGATCACCAGATGCTCGTGACGGCCCGGCTCGAGCGGGGTGTGTCGGCGGCACAGGCGCAGAATGAGATGGCGGCGATCGGCGCTCGCCTCGAGAAGTTGTATCCGGAAACGAACACGGACTACGGCGTGAACGTGAAGACACTGCGCGAGGAGTTCCCGGGCCGGACGGACAGGGGGCTGGTCCAGATCCTGATGGCGGTAGTCTTCCTGGTACTGTTGATCGCATGTGTCAACATTGCGAGTCTCTTGATGGCCAAGACGGACGCGCGTCAGAAGGAACTGGCCGTGCGGGTGGCGTTGGGCGCGGGGAAGGGTCGCCTCGTGCGGCAATTGCTCACAGAGAGCGTTGTCCTTGCGCTGCTCGCTGGGACGTTCGGCGTGGTGCTGTCGTTCTGGGGTGTGGCGGGGCTGGTCGAAGCCATGCCGGATGAGTTGCCGGGAAGCTTCATGCCGAGGCTCGACGGGACGGTGCTCATGTTTGCGATCGTGGCTTCGGTGCTTTCCGGGTTGACCTTCGGCATCACCCCGGCGATGCAGGCCGTGAGCGGCAATCTGCGATCTGCGTTGGTTGACGGAAGTCGCGGCGGCACGGCCACGAGGAAGAAGAAGCGCTTGCGAGCCGCGTTTGTCATGGCCGAGTTCGCCATGGCATTCACCATCCTGATCGGCGCTGCGGTGCTCACCGACCTATTCGATCGCCGGCTCGACATCGACCCCGGCTTCGACGCCCAGAACCTGCTCACGATGCGACTCGTGCTTCCCGAGTACAAATACGGGGAGGGGGCGGAGCAGGTTTTGTTCGTGGATGAGCTGGAGCGACAGCTCGGAGGTTTGCCGGGAGCGAGCAGCTACGCGCTGGCGAACGTGCTGCCCAGAACGCGCGGCCTGCCGTTTACCGAGTTCACCATCGATGGTCAACCTGTCGAGGAAAACGAGGGGCCGGAGACCTCCTGGCTCACAGTGAATACGACGTACTTCGCATCACTGGGTATTGCGCTGCGCGCGGGCCGGTCGTTCACCGAAGCGGATCGTGCGGAGGCACCGCTCGTCGTCATGGTGAACCAGCGCATGGTCGAGCGGTTCTTCGATGGTGAGAGCCCGGTGGGGCAGCGCATCACCATCCAGGACGAGTCGCGAGAGATCGTGGGAGTGGTGAACAACATTGCGCAGACTAGACTCGCGGGGCTCGAACCGGCATTCCCCGCCGTCTATTTTCCGATGGCGCAGCGCCCCGCGCGTGGTTTGCGGATCGTGCTGCGCGCGCCTGGCGATCCGTTGGAGCTGGCCGGCGCAGCGCAGAACGCCGTGTGGAACGTCGATCCCGCTCAGCCAGTCACGTTGGTTCAGACGATGGACGAGCACATTGCCAGTGAGCTTACCGGCCCGACGATCATGTCGCAGATCCTGTTCTTCGTCGGTTTCCTGGCGCTCGCACTCGCAGCCATTGGGATCTACGGCGTCATGGCTTATTCCGTATCACAGCAGACGAGTGAAATCGGCATCCGCATGGCCCTCGGCGCCAAGCCGCGGCACGTGTTGACCCGTGTCACTCGCCAGGGTGCGACACTCGCGGGCCTGGGGCTCTTGATGGGCGTGCCGGGAGCGGCCGTTGTGGTGCTGTTGATAGCACGGATCATGTCGGCGGCCGGGGCCGACGGGCTGCAGGTGAGCGAGGTGAGCCGCGTGGCTGCGCTGACACCGATGGTGGGAGTCAGTTTGATCCTGGCGGCTGTCGGGTTGATCGCCTGTTACCTACCGGCGCGGCGAGCGACGAAGATTGATCCGATGGTGGCACTGACCGCTGAGTGACGCAGAAACGGGCAGATTGGCGCTGATGCTGCAGTAGGGGCAGGAGGGGCAGGAGGGGCAGAGGACACGAGCGCCGCGCCCCCTTCGACAAGCCCTTCGTGACGTGCTCCGTTGGAGCGCTCCTCTGGGCAAGCTCAGGGCAGGCTTCGAGACGCCGCAGTCCTGAGGAGCATGCGAAAGGCATGCGTCTCGAAGGGCGAGGCTCCTCAGGAACGCGACACCTGCCCGTTTGACGTTCAGCTTCCCCTACCCCCCAAGCCCCAAGCCCTAAGCCCTAATCCCCAAGCCCCGGTGGGGCGGTGCGGGGCGGGGCAATCACTCCACCCGCAACGCGCTCATCGGATCGATGCGGGTTGCGCGCAACGCCGGCAGGTAGTTGGCCAGCAACCCGACGAACGCCAACACAGCGGGCACGCCGACGAACGTCACGGGATCCAGCCTACTGATTCCGAACACGAGGCTCGAGAGGAGTTGGGCGATGAGCACGGCACCCAGTAGCCCGACGGCCGCACCAATGCCGATCAACTTGACTCCCTGTCCCAACACCATCTTGCGCACGTGCCCGGTCTTGGCACCGAGCGCCATGCGCAGGCTGATCTCGCCGGTTCGCTGAGATACTGCGTACGACATGACCCCGTAGATGCCGATGGCCGCCATCAAGAGGGCGAAAACCGCGAAGGCAACGAACAGCGTGAGCAATGCGTAGCGTGAAGACTCGCTATCGTAAAGTGCCTGTTCCATGGCACGAACGTCGTCGATCGGCTGGTCAGGGTCCACGGCCCACACCTCCCGCCTCACGGGCTCGATAAGCATCTCGCTGTTGCCTAGCGAACGTACCATGACCAGCATCGCAGAGCGGGGTTCCTGTGCGAACGGTGAGTAGATCTGGGGGTCGGGTCGCTCTATGTCTTGGTTGCTGCGCACGTCAGCCACGACACCTACGATCTGAACCCACGGCGCTGCGTCATCTTCGCCTATCCTGATGCGTTGCCCCACGGGATCTTCGTTGGCCCAATACCGCCGTGCAGCTTCCTGGCTGACGAGCGCCACGGGGAACGATTCTTCCGTGTCCTGAGCTGTGAATCCGCGGCCCCGAATAATTGGAATACGCATGAGGCTCAGGAACGACGGGTCGACCGTGACGCTGCGAGCGGTCGGTCTTTCCAGATCGTCGGCGTACGATCTACCCGCGATTGCAAACGCCTGGTTGGGGCCGGATGAGACGGCTGGTCGTTCTGTTGTAAGTGCAGTCGCTTGCACCGCTGGGAGAGTGGCGAGTCGGCCGGTGACGTCCCGGAAAAACTGCCGACGCTGTTCGTCCGTTTCATACTTCGTTTCGGGAAGTGTTATCCGCATGGTGAGCACGCCGGCAGGCTCGAAGCCGAGCTCCCGCTGCTCAAGGTTGATGACGGACCGCACCAGCAATCCTGCGACCACCATGAGCATGAGCGCGAGGGAAACTTGCGCCGTCACCAGAAACGACCGCGTGCGCTGGCCGGATCGTCCCGCTCCCGTGCGTAGGCTACCCTGCTTCAATGACTCACTCACGTCTTCCTTAGAAGTGCGCAGTGCCGGAGTGAGGCCGAACGCCAGTGGGGCAATGAGCGAGACGATCAGGGTGAACGCCAGCACATTGCCGTCCAGCACCGCCATTTGAAAGGCGCGCTCACGCTCTTGCGTGATCCAGACCAGCACCCACATCAAGCTCCGGGACATGGCCAACCCGGTCGCCGCGGCTGCCACTGCAATGACAAAACTCTCCGTCAGCAACTGGCGGATCAGACGTATCCGGCGCGCGCCGAGTGCCGCGCGCACCGCCATCTCCCTGCTGCGAGCGGTACTACGCGCGAGGAGCATATTCGCCACATTGGCGCACGCGATCAGCAGTACGAAACCCACGGTTATGACTAAGAGCAGTAGAATTGTCTTCGAGTCGTCGTTCAACAGAGAGTCCATCGCGGTCAATACCAGGGGCTCCCAGCCTCGGTTCGTGGCCGGATACTCATCGGCGAGACGAGACGCGATGGCCGCCACATCCCGCTGCGCTTGTGCCACCGTGACACCGGGCAAGAGCCGGCCCGTAACGGAAACGTTCCGCTCCGCCCTCGTGGCGTCGCTGCGGACCCAATTGAGCGGCAGCCACAGCTCTGCTTCGGCCAAGTTGGCAAATTCCAATTTCGGTGAGAGAACCCCGATGATGGTGTGCTCGCGGCCGTCCAGCCGGATCGTCGAGCCGATGACATCGGGACGGGCGCCGAAGTGTCGTGTCCAAAAACCGTGGGAGAGCATCGCGACTGGAGGCGCACCCGGCGTGGTTTCCTCGGGAAGGAACTTTCGGCCGGCGACCGTTCCGATTCGCCAGACGTCGAGGAAGTTGTCCGTCACCCGGTAGCCGTCCACGCGAATCGGTTCTTCCGCGCCGGTCAAAATCCAGCGGTCCGCCGTCCAAGCGGCGAGGCCTTCGAAGCTGCGGTTGTGTTCTCTATAGTCCAAGTACTCAGGCAGCGAGAACCGGCCGTACTCGACGTTCAGCTGGACATTGGTGCCCCGAAAGATGGTGACGGTTGCTGGTTCTTCCATGGGTAGGTCGGCGAAGACGATGGCGTTGACCAGGCTGAAGATGGCAGTGTTGACGGCGATAGCGAGGGCCAACGTCGCTGTCGACACGACGGCAAACCCGGGACTCTTGATCAGCGTGCGGATGCCGTAGCGAAGATCCTGAACCAGCGTTTCCATCGAGTGACTCCTCGTTCGTTGCGTGGATCGCTTCGCGCGACTGCGTCGCACCCGCACGGCTAGGCTCGGCACGAGAGACTTTATCACCTGGCGCCAGTACCAGCGCCGAGCTGCCGCACGGCTGTCGCGCAACTGTCGCTCGAGAAACTCCTCGCGGAGATCGCCCAGCTGGTGCTCGCGGTACCGCGGTGGCAGGGAGACGGTGAGCAGCAGGCGAGCCACTCGGGGGGGTTCGCTCCCGCCCACACCCGGGCCGCCGCCGCGCGCTGCACTGCCCATCAGCG
This sequence comes from Gemmatimonadota bacterium, assembly GCA_039591275.1. Classification (GTDB taxonomy): domain Bacteria; phylum Gemmatimonadota; class Gemmatimonadetes; order Gemmatimonadales; family GWC2-71-9; genus JBDHDY01. The sequence continues at coordinate 10,658 of JBDHDY010000038.1, forward strand.
GTACGCCTCCCGGTCCAGATCCAACCCCTCCCAAAGGCTTGCGAACATCTCTTGAGAGCGGTTGAGCGCGAGATAGCCTGCCTTCTCCAGGCGGTAGTAGCGCTTGGCCCGCCCGCCCCGTTCGGGAGTCGGTTCCCCCACCTGGGAGGACACGTGTCGTTTCCTCTCTAGACGATCGAGCGCCGAATACACCGAGCCGATGCCGACGTCCCTCCCGGTGCGGTCCTCGATCTCCTGACGGATGGCCATGCCGTAGGCCTGATCCCGCAGGCGGGCCAAGGCCAGCAACACGACCTGCTCGAACTCTCCCAGAAACTCACCCTTGGGCATGGCGACCCCATTTTTTCGGCAAATTTGAGGATATCATACCTCAACTACGGGTTGGTGGCGGGGGAGGTTTCAGCCGACGGAGGCGGGTAGGTGGGTAGGCGGGTGGTTGGTGGACCGTGTCTGCCGTCGGAGCGGGGGGGCGGGGCCCAAGCCCTAAGCCCCAATCCCCAAGCCCGGGTGGGGGGTCGGGGGAGGGGGGCGGCTACTGCCCTGGTGTAGGTACCCCGAGTCGAAACTCGAAGCGGTCGGTTTCGTACGACGAAAGCTGCCAGGTGAACGACACCGCAAAGTTGAAGGGCGCGATCATGGGTGTAAGGTTGCCGATCCCGAAGCCGATTTCGCTGTACGCACTGGGCGCGGTGTGTACGTCGGCATCGCTCGGGTTGGCTGTGTGATCCACGAAGTCCGTCCAAAACACGCCGCCGTGGACACTCACCGTAAACGGGATCTCCCGCAACAAGGGGATACGACTCCTGCGGAAGAGCTGCTGGTCGAAGTTGTGGTTGAGGTAGACCATGGCCGCTCGGTTTCCGGAGAAGTTCGTCTCGTTCATGGTGGTGAAGCTGTTGGGTTGTACGAAAGCTCCCCTGCCGAAGTCTACGGTGAAGTATCTCTGCGGTGGCAGGTCGCCGGACGATATGCCGGCGACGGCGTTGATGGTGGTCAGGCCCATGTTGAGTGTGCGTTGCCTGCGCCAAAGGCGGACGAATACCCGCAGAAAGTCGAAATCATTCTTAATGAATGACGGCGACGCATACTCCGCGCCGAGCGAGAGTTGCGTGTAGGTAAAGCTGTTGAAGTAGTAGTCGCGCCCCGCCTGCTTGAGCAACGGGCGGGAGTCGAAGCTAATGCTTCCCGAGAGCGAGCGCAGCGTGCCGTCCACAATCGGTGTGTTGGGCCGCTGCAGTTTCTCGTCGTCGAAGATCGAATAGTCAGTGACCACCTCGGCGGACGACTGGCGAAAGTCGTTGTACTGCAACCGTAACCTCGTGAAGTTCACCAGCTTGGTGCTCACGAAGAATGAGGCCCCCTTCTCCCGGTAGTAGTCGAGTGGGTCGAACTTAGCAAAGAGAGCGAGATAGGTGGGGTTGCTTCCGGCGGACACGATGGTGGGGCGGCTCACGATCTGCTCCTGGTATGTGCCGCCGACCCAGAGCCTCTGCCCCTCCGACAAGCGATACTGGGCGCCGTAGCGTTGTTGCCAATCCTCTCGTCCGAAGGAGTATCCCAGTCTGGCGCGCAGGATGAGGTCAGGCGACAAATTTCGCCACGTCCATCCGGCACCCAAGTAAGCTGCCTCCACACGGTTGAAGCGGAAGAAGTCCGGGTTGGAGGAGAGCGCGATCGTCCCCAGCGCTCCAGTCAGCAGTTTGGAGCCGAAGGCCCTGGGCCTGTTCTCGATTGAGTCGATCCGTGTGTAGGCGCCGTGTTCGACCTCACTGAGAGGCGCGCTCCGTTGCTCTTCCCACGACGTGCTGTCGACGTCGTCTGCGCCCTCGTCGACCACGACGAGGTATTCGCCCAGCGTGGCCGGGGCATCACCGGCGTCGAAGCGGAAGTTGTCCAAGGTAACCGCGTGCTCGAAGGATATGTGCTCCGGAAAGCCGGGCAGCGGCACCCCGACGTGTAACTCACCAGAGAAGTGGATCTCTTCAGGCATCCAGTGGTCCTCGCCGAAGTCCCTCAGACGCTGGCGGTATCGCATGTTCTCGAAGAAGTCGAAGCGGATCGCCTCGTTGGCGCCGACGTCCACCGCCAGCACGTCAAAAGTGGAATCCGCTACGTCTATCATGCCGACGAAGAGTGGAGCGGCGTCCGACTTGGGTTCGATGGCCAGCCGAAACACCGTGCGCTCCGAGATATACAAGGTGTCCAGCAGATGATACCGGTAGTGGTCGAGCGCGTCGTCGGCGGTGGGTGAGACGACCGAGTATTTCTGGAGATCGATGCGGTTGGTGTTGAAGTTCAGTATCTGACCCACGGACACCAAGTTGTTCTCCGCAGGCAAGTTCGAGGACTGCTGGCGGGCGGAAATGACCTCCTGATACTTGTCTGGCTGCTCCCAGTACGCCGTCGTTTGCGTCTCTGTGATGAGAAAGACCGACTCCGCGGAGTCTCGGTCTTTTGCGAGATCCCGGACGATGAACTTGATATACGCGTCGTAGCGGTAGTCGTGAATCCGCGACAAGAGATCGTTCTTGCGAGCGATCGCCTGCCGCATGACCTGGGTAGCGAAATTATCCGCTTCGGCCGTCACATTGATCGTGGCGAGTTCGAACGGCAGGTGTCGTATCTTCCATGGAAACCGCTACGGAAACGGACCTCATGCGATATCCGATCTTGCGGACCTGCACATCCCAAGTGCCCGCTTCGATCGGCAAACGATAGCGTCCTTTGGAGTCGGTGAGGGTAGACCGCTCCACCTGTGCGACGCTCACCACGGCAAAGGGAATGGGTCTGCCGGAGACCGTGTCGTACACCGTGCCTTCGATGGCTGTGCGAACGGCCGTCCGTTGGGCACCGAGAGGTGCGGCGTCGTACACCGTGCCTTCGATGGCCGCGCGAACGGCCCGCTGTTGGGCCGCCAGGGGTGAACCCCACGCGCTCAGTGCTGCATAGAGCGCGGCGAGGACGAGGGCAGCCCGCATAACCTTGGTGCAGTCGACCAGGTGAGTCCGTGAGGGAATGTCTCTCATCACGCGGTCAGTAACCTATACCCTATATAAGGAATAGGACGCGGCCCTCAGGGACACGGCAAGACATCTCATGCGGTTCCGCTTTTTGCACCTCACAGCTAACTACTAATAGCT
>JBDHDY010000039.1:0-12136 GCA_039591275.1 Gemmatimonadota bacterium
GCTCGAGCCGTCCATCATTCCGGCACCAATCTGGGAAACATCCGGGTCTCGGCGGAGGGGCGGCGGGTGTTCTTCGCCACAAAGGGTTTCAGTTTCGGGTTCGGCCCGCAGAGTCCGGAGAGCGCGGATCTGTGGATGTACGATCGGGCAGACAATCGGGTCGCGCAGATCGCGGAGGCCGTGCAACCGCCCAAGGAACAATCGGAATCGGACCAATGGCTTCGCGATCAGCAACTCGAGCTCATAGAGTACGTGCGCAAGCAGCGGCGGGACCGCGAGACCACCGACTCGGTGAGTCGGAGTCGCGGGCTTGGGCGACCGCAAGCCATTCCCGTGGAGAACGGTGCGGTGATCCGGGACATCCAGCTTTCCCCGGACGGTCAGTTTCTCACGTTTCGCTGGATGAAGGACCCCTCACGACAGCACCGCACGACGTACTTCGAGGCCATCAACGAGAGCGGTGAGGCAAGAGCCCGGGATGCGCGACCGAAAGTGGGCACCCCCCGGGCCACGTACAAGTTCGGCATCGTGCGCGTCGATCCGACGGTGCCTAAAGACAGTGTCGAGGTCACGTGGGTGGACGACGGGATAGAAAAAGCAACAGTCACGCACGGGCCGTATTGGAGCCCCACCGGCGAACACGCGGCCCTTCAGATTCTCTCCATGGATCACAAGGACCGCTGGATCGCAATACTGGACGTAGAAGCAGGAAGAACGACTGTTGTTGATCATCAACACGATGATGCGTGGATCGGCGGACCACTGGTCGTCGGGCGATGGGCACCGGGCTATCTCCAGTGGCTTCCTGACGGAAGCGCGTTTGCATTCGCGTCGACCGAAACCGGCTGGTCAATGCTCTACCTGGCCGACCCGGACGGCAACGTCACCCAACTCACGTCAGGCGAATACGAAGTGCGCAGTGCTTCGCTGTCACCTGATGGACAAACGTGGTATATCGAGACGAGCCTCGAGCATCCAGGAGAAACCCACCTCTACCAGATGGACGCTCGGCGCGGGCGGGGGGGCAGGCTTCGCCGGGTGACGATAGGAGAGGGCGTACACCAATCGTTCGTTTCACCGGACGGACGGAAGGTCGCTGCGACATTTGCGACGCCCAAAACGATGTCGGACCTGTACGTCCTGGACAACTCTCCTGGTGCCGAGAAAACACGGATCACAAAATCAGGCACTGACGATTTCTACCGCTACGATTGGATCGCAAGCGAGATCATCACCTTCCCGGACCAGGAAGGCAATGAGACGTGGGCCGAGATTTGGGAGCAGCCGGAGAACTCCAACGGGGCAGCAGTGATCTACGCCCACGGGTGCGGCGAATGTGCACAAGCGGTGGACAAGGGATGGTCGCGAGTGGGTTCAGTCCTGTACGCCAACTACCTACACCAGCTCGGCTACACGAGCGCGTCCATTGACTATCGCGGCAGCTCAGGGTACGGCCATGTGAACCGCACATACGCATACCGTGGCATGGGGATTCGAGACATCGACAGTGGTTTGCCGTTGCTTGATATCCTCGTCGAACGGTACGGTGTCGATCCTGCTCGCATCGGCGTGTACGGAGGTTCGTACGGCGGGTTCTACACTATCATGTCGCTGTTGCGGAACCCCGGAAAATACGCGGCGGGAGTCGCCCTCTATCCTGTGACCGACTGGGCGCACTACAACGACGGATACACTAGTCGAATTCTCAACGGAACACCCACAAACGATCCCGAAGCGTACCGCCTGTCGAGTCCCGTCTACTACGCGCGTCAACTCGAGGACGCCCTCCAGATCCAACACGGGTTGGTGGACAACAACGTGCAGATTCAGGACTCTTACCGCCTGGCCCAGGTGTTCATCGAGCTGGGGAAGGATTTCGATCTAGTCACTTATCCAGTGGAGCCACATGGCTGGCGACAGGTGGCCACCAGGCGTGACAGCTACCGGCGCATGACCCGGTGGTGGGAAACGCATCTGCTGGCAAAACCGCCCGCAGCGAGCGAGGGAACTGGGAGGTGACTTGTTTTAGCCACAGATGAACGCGGGGCCGCAGATATCGCAGATGTAGGCAGATTGACGCGGACAGTTCCGGTGCACCCCCCACCCCCCACCCGCCTGGGGCGGTGATGCTGGAAGATGCGGCCGCAGATGAGTCTTACAGCTCACCAGCGAAAAGCTGGAAGCTGGTAGCCGGCCGCTGGCAGCTAGGGAAGGGCCTGGCTGGGTGGGGCCTTTTCTATTCCCTCACCGCATCTGCCTCGGCTTCCGTGGCAAACAACCGACCCGTCAACAGCTCCTGTACGATGCGGTCCGCGTCGTACACATGGTCGAGTGCGGCATGAACGGCCCGCATGTCCACCATGATATTCCGGCCCTGCTCCGGAAGATAGATGTAGTCGCGGGAGAGCCCGTTGATATTCCGGTCGAAGTTCAGACCGACCAAAGCCAAATCAGGCGTGACCGCCGGCGAGCCGGAGTTACCACCGTACGTATCCGCCGTCGAAACGAAGTTTAACGGCGTCGAGAGGTCGAGGTCGGCCGGCGGTTGGCGCCATCGGCTTGGCAACGCCCAATCAACCTTGCCGGAATGGGAGTGCGCACGGTCGTACACGCCGTAGAACGTGGTGTAGGGCGGAGCCAGTGTGCCGTTGTACTCGTAACCCATGACGACGCCGTCGGTGATGCGGGGTGAGAACGTCGCGTCCGGCGGCACAGTGCGGCCGTAAACGTCAAACCGCACACGTCCGAGCTGGCTACCAAGCTCTCGCTCCTCTGCGAGTAGTGCTCTAAAGGCCGAGCGGTACTCGAGGTAGGCTGGGACCAGTGTCGGGATCAGTGCCAGCCCTGGATCATCTGCCGGGGGATCACCTTGCTCCATCGCCTGTCTGGTGGCTTCGGCCGATCCGAGCGCCGAGTGGGCGAGCAACGCCGCCGACGACGCCGCGGGCGTGCCGTCCCTGAAGACAGCCTGGGTGACCTCGTGATCCGCCCCGAGATGACGTTCGATATCGGCTAGCCGTTCGGCGAGCAGCCGTTGCTCGAGATCACGCGGATGATCGCCGATGGCCAGGATCGCGTTCCTCAGTTCTGCGAGCGAATCCTCGGGCGCGCCACGGTCACGGGCGACTGCAAAGGAGAATGCCGCCAACAAGCGCCGCATGGCTTGCGATCCATACGTTGAATGTCCTAGCAGGTAAAATGCCCCGTAGGAATCGGCCAGCTCCGCCTTGCGCTGTTGCACCGCGGCCATTCGGTCGAATAGACCACCGTATTGCGCACTCCACTCAGCATTCTCTGCGACCCTCTGCTGGAGGGCACGCTCAGCATCACGACGCTTGGCCATGATCAAGTCACTGTGCAGAGCGTCGAGGCGACCGATGGCGGCTTTGAGCGAGTTCGACAACGAAAACATGCGGTTCCGGATGTCCAACGCCTCGGCCTCCGCCGGATGGCCTTCCCGGAAGGCACCCAACGCCCGGTGACGACTTGCGAGCCACGCCCGTTGCACGGGCACCTGCACGTCCCGTAGGAATTCGAGTTGCGCCACAGTGTTGAGACGGTTGGTGGGACCCGGGTTACCTATCACGAACACCACATCACCCTCCTCGACGCCGTCGACACCCCATCCAAAGTGGTGATCCGTCTCATACGGTTCTCCGTTGGCGCCATACGCCCGGAGAAAAGCGAAGTCGAGCGCGTACCGGGGATACGTGAAGTTGTCCGGATCCCCGCCGAAAAACCCCATGTCATGCTCCACCGCCATCACGAGCCGGATGTCGGTGAAGCGCCGGAAGACATAGGCCGAGTACCTGCCGCCATTGTAGAGCGCGATCATCTGAACCCACACGGAATCGGAGCCTGATGCATGCCTTTCGATTAGACGGGCTTGAATCTCGGCAAAGATCTCCCCGCGCATCCTTTCGCGCTCGGCAGCACTTAGCACACCATCAGTCCCCGAGAAGATCTCGTCGGTGACGTCTTCGATGGCTATGAGCTGGTCCGCATAGTAGTCGGGTATACGGCGCTCTTCCGCGAGAGAAGTGGCGTAGAAACCGTTGTCCAGCAGTCCCTCTCCCGGCATACTCACAGCCGAAACGCGACTCCTGACACAGTGATGGTTGGTGGCCAACAGTCCGTTGGGCGATACGAAAGAGGCCGAACAGCCAGGTATACGAAGCGCCGCCATGCGAGCTCGCTCGAACCACGCTTCGTCGGCAGTGAAACCGTACGTTGTACTGAAGTATTGCGCCGGAGTATATTCGAACGTCCACATCTTCCCACCGTCGAATTGACCAGCTCTAACAGTGTCGAGATCGACGCCGCCCACCTGCGGCAACGCCGGCTCAGACCACGCGGCGAGAACGGCTACGAGTAGTGCAACACACGAGGGCCAGCGGGAGCTTTGAACCAGGATTTGCACCATTGGGACACCCAGACAAAGTGGTCTAAAGAAGTCTAATCGATATCTGCGATCATCCGCGGCCACATTCTGCGAAATGCGTGGCTCTCATCTGCGGCTTTCATCTGCGGCACCGAAGTGCATCTGGTACCAAGCGATGCTCCGGTCGATCAAGTCCACGACATGTCCGGTCTCCCGGACACCGTGCCCCTCCCGCGGATAGCGGATCATGACGGTCTCCACACCTACGTCGTGCAACGCAATGTAGAACTGCTCAGCCTCGGCGATGGGAACGTCGTTGTCGTTCTCCCCGTGCACCAACATGGTGGGCGTAGTGACCTGTGCCACGTGCTTCAAGGGAGATCTCTCCCACAGCAGGTCCATGAGGTTGTCTTGATGTGGGTACGCGCCGAACTCCACCGCCAGATAGTCGTGGTAATACGCCATGTAGTTGAAGCTCACTAGATTAGAGATACTGGCGATGGGGATGGCTGCCGCGAACATATCGGTCTGCGTGATAATCCAGTTGGTGAGCTGACCACCGTAGCTCCCTCCCTCGATGCCAAGGCGCGTGCGGTCGATCCAATTGTAACGGCGCAACGCCGCCTGCACGCCGTACACTACGTCCTTCGCCTCTCCTCCGTTCTGGTCGCGAAAGATGGCGTCGGCAAAGGCCTGGCCGTATCCCGTGGAGCCACGGTAGTTGACCGTGAGAACCGCCCAGCCCTGGGCGGCGTATGTCTGGGCTTTGTGATCGAACCGCGGGCCCCTCTGCCCGTGGGGACCCCCTTTGATCATAGTGATCAGCGGATGCTTGGTGCCGTCCTGCCGACCGATGGGATGCGTGAAAAAGGCCTCGACCTCGAGGCCGTCAAAGCTCACAAATCCCAATGGCTCCATGCCGGCGACTTCCAGGCCGCCCAGTACTTCCCCATTTAGGTCCGTCAACTGTTGTACCGAGTCGCTCGCCGAAGCGTATAGCTGTGCAAGATCCGTGGGTGAATGAAAGGCGTACGCGATCGAGCCCTGGCCGCCAATTGACCACGAACCCACGGCTCCAGTGTCATCGATCACTGTGGCGTGATCACCATTCATATCAACGCGGTGCAGTTGCACGCTTCCCCGTTGCTGGACGGTGAAGTAGACGAATCGTCCGTCCCTGGACCACGCGGGCACCCCCTGGCGGTTGTCGATTCCGGCACCCAGTTCGCGGCGGTTGGACCCGTCCGCATCTACTAGCCAAATGTGAGTGTCTTCCATCGTCGTCTCCGACGATGTGAGCCCGCGACGGGTCGCCTGGTAGGCAATGGTTTGTCCATCCGGCGACCAGCGGGGTCGGTATTCGGCGTTCGCGGTCTGCGTGATCCGTCGTATCTCACCACCGGCGACTCGCACGGCGAAGATGTCGTAGTTGAAAAACCGATCGGGATCCGGCTCGCGATTCGACACAAACAGAATTTCCTGTCCGTCCGGTGACCAATCGATGGAATGTTCGTAATGATTCCCGCGGGTGAGCTGACGAACGTTTTTCGAGTCTAGGTCGACCACAAAGATGTGCGCCCGGCGGTTATCGTTGAACCGGGTCGAGCCCTCCGACGCGGTAGGCTTGTAGAGATACCGCGTGATCACCACGGGATCTCCCTGGGCATCAGGCCCCTCGGGTCCGGGCACAGTCGAGACGAATGCAATCGCGCTCCCGTCCGGTGACCACGTCACGCGCTCACCCCTCGATGGAAGAGGATGGTTCGTGTCCTGCACCGGTGTAAGGAACGTCGCCTCACTCCCGTCCGGCCGCACCACGATCAGTCCACTGCGATCGTCCAGACTGCCGACATATGCCAGCCACGATCCGTCCGGTGACCATTGTGGTCCAGAGCCGGGGTCCTCGACCAACCGACGGTGAGTACCGGACCGAGCATCGTGTACCCAGATGTGCGAAGACGGGCGGCCCGAGTGCACCCGACTCGTGACTGTATATGCCACAAAACGCTCATCGGGTGAGTACTGGACATCGCCCACCGAACGGAGCCGATGCAGATCGGCGCTCCGCAACTTCTGGCTCAGTCCAGGCACGGCTCCGACCGTAGTTGCAAGGAGGGTAGCGATCACCGCTATCTGCAAGCGGAACGCAAGCCTTTGGACCATTGGGACCTTTCCTGTGGTTCTCGTAGTTGCCGTGCTCACTTTGGCAACGGAGTCGTCTGGTGACCATCACCCCTAGCGAGGTGGTGGCTTTGAACATACCGCATCTGACCGATCCGGGCACCTTGCGCACCATCGGACACCCAGCATCTTGAGTCGTGGGCAATGTATGTGATAGGAATGACAATGCACCGTCGTATTCGCAAAGTCGTCATTTCTGCGATGGCCGTACTAGGTGCAGCATGTCAACGCGGTGATACAGACGGCGCTGCACCACTTCCCCGAGCGCTCCACGGCTTGGAGTTGGGCGACGTCCGCACCGGAGATTCCGCCGCCGCGTTGATCGGCCGTCTCCACGGTAAGGACGTCTCGCCGAGGGAGAGTTACGTCGGCTACTACGGCCCACCAGAGATGCGCGGCGTACTCTACCTGAGCCGCTTCGACGAAGAGCAGACAGCGCAGCTGCAGCTCGCCGCGATGGCCGATCGCATCGGTTCAGGGAGCGCCGGTTTCGGGCACCACACGCAATTCGTCATCGGGGAAACCGTCGTGCATTCGGTTTTCGGCTTTGCCGAGGTGCACTATTTCTTCGCAGAAGAAACTGATGTAGCCTGGCTCAGCATGCCTCCACAGATCGCACGAGCAGCGCTCGCAGAGCTAATGGAAGTGGAGTTGGACTCTATACCGGGCTTCGGTGGCGAGCGGCGGATCATTACCTGAGACCCTTCCAGCCGTCATAGCGGCAAACCCGCGCGCCTACTCGATCGTGTGACTGACACCCCTTTTGCACGACGTACTCGGTGGTGTTCCCACTCGCGCGGCAGTACTTTTGCATGCCGGGGCAGCGGCCCGGTGTCCTCGTAGGACTCTCGCGGTTGGCCCTTACTTGTCTGGCTTGACATCGAGTTGGCGGACTGTGCTCCAGTCGACATGCAGGTGCCGGCGTTTTAGAACCCCCTCCGGGGCTCGAGCAAGCGGTCCCCGGAGCCTTGTCCTCAGTGTTGCTATCGTTGCTCTCGCCGCGACGGCATGGCCGGGTAGTGCTTGGGGGCAAATTCCTCGGGCGCCCGGCGACACCACGGCCGGCGCGTCAGTGCCTGGGGCCGGAGCGAGCTATTGGGGTACGATCGCCCCGCCATCGGACTCCCTGCGCTCGACGTTCCGCACGCCCTCCATGCCTCTGTGGGAAGGTGTGCTAGTCTGGCCTTTCCGTGTGATCACCTACCCTCTGTACCTCGTGTCGGCAGGGCTCGGGGAGACCGTCGAGTTCCTAGACGAGAAAAAGGTGGTTTACCATGTGAGCCAGCTGCTGGGGCCACGTAAGGGACCCTTCGGCGTCCTCGTACAGGTCCGTGCCGGTGGCTTATCCGGTTTCGGCGGCGGCCTTGCAGCGGAACACGATGCCTTTTTCGGTTCGGGAAACAGGTTTCGCATCCGTGCCGCAACCACAGTTCACGGAGACCTCCGTACGACTTTGGGCCTCCGCTCGCAGGCCGGCTCGAGGGGTGAGATCGACGTGGGCGCAGGTTTTAGGAGGCGCCGGAATGCTCGTTACTTCGGCCTGGGCCCGGAAACCCAGGAAGCTGATGAGTCCTTCTACCAGCAGGAACTGGCCTGGCTCGGGGCAAGCTACCGCCACGGCCTAGTCGGCAAGGTGTTCCTCAAAGGCGAGGTGCTCTTCTCCACATTCGGGGCCGGCTTGCCACGGGAGGAGAACGCACCGTCGATCACTCAACAGTTTGCTGGCGCACTCCCTCCAGGTTATGGCACGCATTCGCAGGGCGTTTCCCTGAGTGCCACGCTGTCGCATGAGACTCCCGCCGAGACAGGTCGTCCGATGCGTGGGGGCATTCGCCGTGTGCGCGCGGCGTACTTCCGGGGCATGGGCAATGACAATGCCGCGTTCTGGACGTACCGCGCGGAGCTCCAGCAGTTTGTACCGTTGTGGTACCGCTACCACGCACTGGCGGTACGCGCGCACATGTCTTGGATCGATCCGCTTGGGACGGACCCTGTTCCATTCCAGCGACTGATGACGAACGACGACCCCGACCTCATGCGGGGGTTTCGCGATTTTCGCTGGCGGGATCGAGGGATGATGGTGTTCTCAGCCGAGTATCGCTGGCCGCTGTGGGCGGCGACACATCCTGACCGGGCCGGCCTCGATGTCTACCTTCTCACCGACGTGGGCCAGGTTTTCGGAGACATCGATCAACTTTCGTTCGACAATCTCGCGGTCTCGTACGGTGCCGGCATCCGGTTACTCAACGTCCGCGGTTTCGTGCTACGCGTTGAGTTCGCGCGGAGTAATGAGGAAATCGTGTGGCGGCTTCGAGGGGACCAGATCTTTCAATTTGCGAGAGGCGGGCTCTACTATGGCCGCGATCCGGTTCCGACACGTTAGCGGGCTAAAGGGCGTCGCCACGTTCTGCCTCACAACGGGCCTGACCGTGGCGGTGGCGGACCCACCGCTCCGTGAGGCACCTGTCGTGTGGTATGACGACGACAAGCGGGACATCCCACAACCGGCCTCCCGTGACCCAAACCTGATGCGCGACGCACTCGAGGCGTCCTTCTTCCGCCCGATCGGGCGGTTGGTTAACCCCGGCCGGCTCGTGCGCAACCTCGGCACCGCGTTCGGCGCCGATCACGTGCCCCCCGCGGTCAACGTCAACACTCTCGATGAAGTGCCGAATTCCTCGTGGTTCACCAACCGCATCGGGCTCTTTCCGATGACTGCCGAGGAAGCGGCCCGCGGACCCATGACCGTTCAAGGTCCCGACCGGAGCCAGTCTTGGACGGTGATCAGCGCCAAGACTGAGGGAGTCACTCCGGGCTTCAACATCCGCGATGCGGGCGGTGATGTCTATGTCATCAAGTTCGACCCGCCCGGGTATTCGGGCATGGCCACGGCCGCCGGGGTGATCTCGGGCCGGATCCTTCACACGGCGGGCTACAACGTTCCCGAAGATGTCGTCGTCACGTTCCGGCGCGACGAACTCGTGCTGGCGGGCGATGTAGAGTTGACACTCCCGAACGGGACACGGCGGGCGATGACCACTGCGGATCTCGAACAGATCCTCGAAGACGTCGGCGTTTCGCCCGACGGGACGTGGCGCGCCTTGGCAAGCAAGTTTCTCAAAGGAACGCCCGTTGGGCCGTTCGACTGGCGAGGTACCCGACACGACGATCCGAACGACCGGGTAAGACACGAAGATCGCCGGGAACTTCGCGGGTTTCGTATGTTCGCAGCGTGGCTCTGCCACTTCGACACAAAGCAGGGGAACACTCTCGACATGTACGTCGAAGAAGGTGGCCGGCGGTTCGTTCGGCACTACTTCATTGATTTCGCCAGCACTCTCGGTGCAGGTGCGTTGGGCCCTTTCCCAACGGCGTGCTACGAGTACTCCTTCGATTTCGCCGCTATGCTGGAACGGGCGGTAGCACTCGGCTTGAACGAGGATCCCTGGCGACGGCTCGAGCTACCTCCGGGACTCGATGAGGTCGGTTATTTTGAGAGCGAGATCTTCGATCCCATGGCGTTCAAGCCGCTCAAACCCAACGCCGCTTTTGCCAACTTCACGAGACGTGACGGTTACTGGGCTGCCAAGATCATTTCTGCCTTTACTGATCAACACCTCGAAGCGATCGTGGCTGAGGGCCGGTACCGGAACCCCGACGCGGCGCGGTGGATCGCTCAGGTCCTCGGCGAGCGCCGGGATGAAATCGCTCGGTACTGGTTCGACGTTGTCCCGCCTCTCGACTTTTTCACCTACGAGAGCCGGTTTGTGCGTTTCCACGACCTAGGCGCCGAGCGAGGTCTCTACCCGGACATGGCTGCGCTGTACCGGGCTCGTGTGGCAGCCGCTACCCCGGAGCGGCGACGGGGCCGTTGGACTGATTGGATGGAACTTGCCGGGCAAGCAGTGGACCTTGAGGCTGCGGCCGCGCGCGACGAGATCATTTCGCGTCCGACGGGAGAGTATCCGTTCCTGGCCGTCGAAGTGCAGGTCAGCCGCGGGTCGGATTGGAGCCCGTCAGTCACCGCGTACGTCGCTCGGGCGGGCGGCAGGGTGGTTGCAGTAGAGCGCTGACGGCACGAATTCTGTATCGGGCCGCGGCAACCGCGGTTTACTTCACGGAACGCGGCCCTGTGCAAGTCATTCCTCACCCGAGGGAACTGGTATGCACGATCCACAGCGTCAGAAACCGATCGACCGCTTCCTCAATCTGTTCACCGAGGTGCGGCGTGGAGAGAGCCAGACTGCGCTCCTATTGACGGTCAATGTCTTCCTTATTCTGATGGCGTATTACCTCATCAAGCCGGTCCGCGAGGCGCTGATCCTGGCGGGTGGAGGTGCGGAGCTCAAAAGCTACCTTGCGGCGGGCCAGGCACTGCTCCTGTTGGGTGCGGTACCCCTCTACGGGGCCCTGGCGGCACGCTTGCCCCGCAGGCGTCTCATCAACACCGTGACAGTGTTTTTCGTTGCCTGCCTGGGCGCGTTCTATATCCTGGGCAAGTTGGACGTGCCCCTCGGCATCGCGTTCTTCCTCTGGGTAGGGATCTTCAATCTGATGGTGGTGGCGCAGTTCTGGTCGTTCGCCAACGATGTCTACACAACCACTGAAGGCAAGCGCCTATTTCCAATAGTCCAGTTCGGCGCCTCGGCGGGAGCGGTACTGGGTGGCTTCGTCGCCGGCCGCCTGATCGCGCCGTTCGGTCTCTTCCAGCTCCTCTTGGTGGCAGCCGCCCTCCTCGCGATCGGTGTCGTGCTGACCAACATCGTCGATGCACGAGAGCGCCGGCGGACGGAAGCGGACCTACCCGATGTGAAAACCAGTGGAACGCTGCCCGCCGCCACAGGGCAGTATCGGGCAGAAACAGGAGAGTTCAAGGTTGTGCAAGAGGAATACAAGAAGGAAAGCGGTCACTTCCGAGTGGTAAAGCCAGGCGTTGAGGATGAGGAAGAAAAACCGTTGTCGAAGGAGGGCGCTTTCCAACTCGTTTTTCGCAGCCGCTATCTCCTGTTGATCGCATTCCTCATGCTGTTCCTCAATTGGGTAAACACTACCGGGGAGTACATCCTCGGGCGGACCGTAGTCGCAGCCGCCGCAGATGCCGTCATGGCGGGAGCAGCAGGCGGACTCTCACAGGAGGAATTCATCGGGAAATTCTATTCCGACTTTTTCGCTGTGGTGAACCTGGCGGGGCTCCTCGTACAGCTCTTCTTGGTCTCGCGAATTCTCAAGTATTTCGGCGTGAGGGTGGCCATTCTCGTCCTACCAGTGATCGCTTTCACTGGGTACGCCATCCTGGCCTTCTTCCCGATCCTGGCGGCCGTGCGCTGGGCCAAGACGGCGGAGAACGCCACAGATTACTCCCTGCAAAGCACGGTTCGGAATGTGCTCTTCCTTCCCACCACAAGAGAGGAGAAGTACAAAGCCAAGCAGGCCATTGATGCGTTCTTCTGGCGCGCCGGAGATGTTCTTTCTGCTCTACTCGTGTATGTGGGAACGACCTTCCTGGTTCTCCAAACACGGCAGTTCGCAATGGTGAACATAGGTCTGGTTACTATCTGGCTGGTCCTGGCAGTG
>JBDHDY010000040.1:0-12028 GCA_039591275.1 Gemmatimonadota bacterium
TCCTCCCCGTCATTTCCCGCCTGCTCTCGCAGCTTACGAACCGCGAGAAACTCCAGCACACGATCCTTGACATCCTGCAAGCCGAAGTGATCCTCATCCAGAATGCCGGTTGCACTCTTGAGATCGAGGTGTTCCTCACTGCGCTCATTCCAGGGCAACTCGACAATCGTTTCCAAGTAGGTCCGAATCACCTGTGCTTCCATGGAATCGCGCGCGGCGCGCTCGAGCTTGGAGAGCTCGCGGGCGACTTCCTTCTGGGCCTCCTCCGGCAAGTTGAGCTTCTCAATGCGGTCGCGAAGCTCCTGGACATCTTCCACACCCTCTTCGTCGCCAAGCTCACTGCGAATCGCCTTGAGCTGTTCCCGCAAGAACATCTCCCGCTGACGTGAACCGATCTCCTCCTGGACCTTGGACTTGATGTCCTCCTGCGCGTCTAGCAGCTCAATCTGACGCTGTACGTGCACCAACACCCTGCGCAGTCGCTCCTCGACTCCGAGGGTTTCGAGGAGGGCCTGACGATCCTGTGGTGAGATGTCGATGTAACCCGCAACCAAGTCGGAGAACGGACCCGGATCCACGACGCCTCGTAGCGCCTGTTCGACGACGTCCTCCGGAAGCCCAATCTTCTGACCCAGTTCTGCCGCCCTGTCCCGGAGTTCCTTGTGGAGTGCCAGGAAGGCAGGGTCCTTGAGGTCCAACGGCTCGAGGTCCTGAGCTTCTTGGACGACGGCCTCGATGTGTCCACCACCCTCAGCATACTGGAGCACCGTCCCTCGGTGCTCGCCCTCGACCAAGAGCTGCACACCCCCAAGCCCGCGCTGCACCTGACCGATTCGGGCAATGGTCCCCAGCGTGTAGAGAATGTCCGGCTCAACCGCCTCTCGGTTCTCGCGCTGGGAGACGGCAAAGATCCGTCGATCCTCGCGAGTCAGTGCGCTCTCTATGGCCCTGAGTGTGCCCGGCCTACCCGCTCCAATGGGCGACGTAACCCCTGGAAACAGAACAACCTGCCTCAGGGGAAGCACGGGCAGCCGGATGCGTCGGGTCAAGGACGTCTGCTCGGTCATTCAAGCCCCCGGGTCAATCCTCTTGAGATGGTTTTCGGTTCGCGCACACCACAGGGCACCATTCGTGCCACCGCCCAACGTCCTAATATCGCCCGAATCCCCCAAAATGGCGGGGTTTCAAGGAAGTCTGGCGCAAGGGGAGGGAAAGATCTGCCGCGTTGGCAGATCGCGATCCTAGGGTCTCTTCGGGCGCCGAAGCTGGCGGGCCGAATTGAGAAGCTTCAGAAGCTCCTCGTCTGAGACATCGTCCAGCACGTTGGCTCGAATGGTCGTCTCCCGTTGGGGCTCATCAGCATGTGATTGGCAGGTGAACCGGAGGATGTCCGCCGGCTCAGGAACCGTGCCGGGAGGCTTGCCCGGTGCGACAATTCCAGACGTTCGGCCGATTTGCTCTGCGCGCCAGCGGCGGCCCTCTTCGTCGGTCAAGAGGCGCATTGCATCCTCGTGAACGGGTTAGCTGACAGGTTGCCAGGCAGTTACAGCCTCACTAATCTATGGGCACTCAGCACCTGACGCCACTTCGCCGGCCCGGGGCGATCGGTCCCCGAGCACGGAGGGTGGTGGCGTGTCTACATGTGTGCTTGCCTGGTAGTGAGGGTAACCACAACAGGTTGCCAACACCACTGGATCAACCTAGGAGTCCGATGGCGGACGAGCACACAGCTTCTTTGGCTTCACGGCTCTCCGAGGCCCTCGAGGAAGATTACACCTTGGAGGGAGAAATCGGGCGTGGCGGCATGGGAGTGGTATACCTCGCACGCGACCTTAAGCTCAAGCGACGGGTAGCGATCAAGGTATTGCCACCGGATCTCGCCTACCGCAAAGAGATCCGCGCCAGATTCATGCGAGAATCCCAAACCGCTGCGAGGTTGTCGCACCCGCATATCGTCCCAATTCACTCAGTCGGCGAGGCGAACGGTCTCGTCTACTTCGTCATGGGCTATGTCGACGGCGAATCCCTCGGGGCTCGTCTCAAGCGACGAGGTCGAGTGCCGGTGGAGGAGGGGCGTCGTGTCATGAAGGAAACGGCAGATGCCCTCGGCTGCGCGCACACGCTGACGATCATCCACCGGGACATCAAGCCGGACAACATTCTACTAGACGGAACACGGCGCCGGGTCATGGTCACGGACTTCGGGATCGCCAAAGCCCTCTCGGATGTGGGCACGGGAACGCTAACGGGCACCGGTGTGGCCATCGGAACACCGACCTACATGAGCCCCGAGCAAGCGGCCGGAGACCGCGAGCTAGACGCCCGGAGCGATATATACGCCCTTGGCGTGGTCGCCTACGAAATGATCACCGGCCGGGTCCCCTTTAAGGCACCGACGGTCCCCGGCATCTTGATGAAACAGATCACCGAGCCGCCGGCGGATATTCTCAAGAGTCGTCCTGAATGTCCCGAGGAGCTGGCAGCGACAATCATGCGCTGCCTGGAAAAGGACCCAGAGAGTCGCTGGCCGACGGCTGACGCTTTGCGCCGTGCCCTCGAAACGCGCACGTCAGTGCCGTACCGGCCCTCCTCAGCCGGGCGGCGTCCCGGTCAACCCCAGGCCGCTAAGCCACCAGCTCGAGACCCGGGTCGGCAGTGGCGCGAGTGGATGGATGACGGCTCGAAATATCCGTCACATCGGCGGGACCGGCGGGACCGACTGGCCGCGCGCCAGCGGGCTCAGCCCGCGCGAGGCAGCGACGAAAGCGAACCGGCGATCGTTCGGAAGTTCCGTGGCCAGTTCGCATCGTATGTATCTGTGAACGGCAGTCTACTACTGCTAAACATCGTCACGGGCCTCGAATCTCCATGGTTCCTCTTTCCGGCGATCGGCTGGGGAATTGGCCTGGCATCTCACTACGGCAAATTGTGGTCTGCCGGCTACTCGTGGCGTGACGTGATCAACCGTCCGCCGGCGAAGGACGCCATCGAGGCACCAAAGCAGCATGGTCGCGGCAGGAAGCAGGTGGCTGCACCCGAGCCCTCAACCGGGGATTACGGCAAGTACACTGGCCAACTCAGGCAGGTCAAGTCCGACCAACGGGCCATTGCCCAGATTGTCGACAAGCTTCCCAAGTCGGAGCGCGCGCTGCTACCCGACATCGTTCCCACGGTGGACTCGCTTGTGAAAAGAGCCCTCGACCTCGGCAACACGCTAAATCAGATGGAAGGCGAAGTGGAATCCGAGCGCCTCGCTCGTCTGGACAAGCAGATCGCGGAACTCGAGGTGGAGCAGCTGGACAAAGAGCGGCAACGGCGGCTCGATCTCCTGCTCCGCCAGAGACAGACCCTCGCCGACCTAATGGAACGGCGCTCCCAGGTGGAAGCGCAATTCGAGTCATGCATACTCGCTGTGCAGAATATGCGTTTCGATCTGTTGCGGCTGCGGTCAGCCGGCGTCTCCGAGGTGCTGGAGGATCTCACCGCCGTCACCCAGCAGGCGAAAGCTCTTTCCATCGACGTCAACGCGGCTATCGACGCGGCGGGCGAAATCAGGGCCGAACTCGGAAGAGGAGCCCCCAAGCGGTAGGGCGGACCGAGGCGACCACAAGAAGCGTGGCGAGAGATTTCACGCCAACGCGTCCACACTTTCCTTAAAAGGCGTGCACCTCACGGATGGCTGTCGCCAGCACTGCAGCCTGCGGGAGGATCACTTCCTCGAGCTCCGGCGAATAGGCCACGAACGTATCAGCGGACCCCACACGCCTCACCGGTGCATCCAGCCAGGCAAATAGCTCATCCGCAATCCGTGCGGCGATCTCGGAGCCATACCCCCATGAGAGGGCGTCTTCGTAGGCGACGACTACCCTACTGGTTTTCTTGACCGACTGATTGATGGCATCCCAGTCGACGGGATTAAGCGACCGAAGATCGATGACTTCGACGTGAATGCCTTCCTCTGCCAACTTCTTTGCCGCCACGAGGGTTCTTTGTACCACCGCACCATAGGTTACGACCGTAATATCGGTTCCTTCTCGAACGACCTTCGCCTTGCCGAACGGGATCATGAAGTTGGGCCCTGGATACGACGCCTTATTGTAGGTCTGGCGGTACAGATGCTTGTGTTCGAGAAAGATCACTGGGTCGTCACAGCGGATCGCCGTGCGAAGAAGCCCATTGGCATCGAGCGCATTCGATGGGCACACCACGCGCAGGCCTGGCACGCTGGTGTATACGGCGGCGCCAGTCTGGGAGTGGTACGGTCCACCTCCCTTTAAGTACCCACCGTAGGTAACCCGCACCACTGCGGGACAGCTGAACGCGCCGTTGCTCCTCCACCTGAGAATGGACAGCTCATTCCTGATTTGCATGTACGCAGGCCAGATGTAGTCGAAGAACTGAACCTCCGCGATCGGCTTGATTCCCCGCGTTGCAAGGCCGATGGCCCGGCCGACGATGTTCGCCTCGGCAAGTGGTGAGTTGAACACCCTGTCGCCTCCGAACCGCTTCTGTAGGCCCCACGTCACCTTAAAGACACCACCCTTCCCCTTCACTTCACCGATCAACTGCTCTCGCGACACATCTGCCACATCTTGCCCGAACAAAACGATCCGTGGGTCCCGAGCCATCTCATCCGCAATACACTTGTTCAACAAATCCACCATCGTGGTGGGATCACCGCTGAAGTCGGGTTCGTCTTCCGTATCGAAGCGCCCGCTGGTTGGATCGACATCCTGAGAATAGATGTGTAGCGCAAACGTATCGGGCGCCGGTTGGGGCGATGCTAGCGCCAGATCGGCGGCAAGCTCGACTTCGCTTTCAACATCGGCCTTGATTGCCGCCAGCTCCTCCTCGGTCGCAATCCCATCCTGCACGAGCCGCGCCGGAAATGTTGCCAGCGGATCTCGCTTAGCCTCGGCATCACGCTCCGACGGGGCCTTGTACATGACCTCATCGTCCGAGAGTGAGTGGGAATACGGGCGAATCACGTGAGCGTGCACGAGTGCGGGCCCCTTGCGGGAGCGGCAATGAGCCGCGGCGCGGGACAACGCGTCATACGAGGCAAAGACATCACACCCGTCTACTTCTTGCACGTCGAGATTCGGGAAGTTGGCCACGAGCTTGGAAACAGATCCACCTGCTGTCTGCACCTCGACGGGCACGGAGATGGCATATCCGTTGTCCTCGACGAGAAACAACACGGGAAGCTTGAGATTGCTGGCGGTATTCAAGGATTCCCAGAACTCACCCTCACTCGTGGTGCCGTCTCCCGCAGAAACGTATGTGACTTCGTCACCTTGAGTGAGCTCGTCCCGGTCTTTGATGTCCTTGATCTTCGAGTAGCGAAACCCCGCCTCAGCAGTCCCAACGGCGTGGAGGAATTGGGTTCCAGTACAACTCGAGACACTCACGATGTTGAGCGCTTTGTGTCCCCAATGCGAAGGCATCTGTCGCCCGCCAGAATTCGGATCATCCGCGGCCGCAACTGCGGAGAGCAACATCTCCGTTGGCGTCATGCCCAGGGCCAGGCACAGCGCCCTGTCACGGTAGTAGGGATAGAACCAGTCGTAACCCGACTTGAGAATCTTGCCCGCGGCTACAAGGACGGCCTCGTGGCCCGCACCAGAAATCTGAAAGAAGATCCGGTTCTGGCGCTTGAGTTGAATCTCCCGATCGTCCAACCGTCGGGCCAGTACCATGATGCGGAACATCTCGAGGAGCTCAGCCTTTTCGAGTTGGCTGGCGGTCTTACGCCGCGTACCTCTGGGTCGGACCTGCGTAGTCATGGACAAAAGAAAGCTAGAGGATCGAGGGGCTCGCAAGGCACCGCCCGCCAAGGATCTACCGACACCTCAGGCCACCCGGTGCCCAGCACTGCTTCGCTGGTCCGGATGGGCGTTATTTGCCGTGCGGACTCAACGCAAACGCGTGAGGTCCTTGAGCGCCTTGAGTTTCTCAAGAGCTGTCTGCGCCGAGGGGGCTTCACCGATCGCGTGGATGCCGTCTCGAATGTCTAGGAGCACTTCCAGCAGGAGTTGTTCCCGCTGGAACGAGGCGTCGAGATCCGCCATCCGGGACGAATCGTCCGTTTCCTTGGCTCGATTGTACGCCTCTCTGTAGATGGCTTCGAGGTTCTCCAGGATTCGCTCTTTGGGACGCGGGCTCATTGGACGCTCCCTGCATGTTCCACTGGCATCTTAGATCATCCACCCCTGCAAACCTAGGTCCAGAACCACCAATCCGGACGGTACCTTCGGTAGGAAGTAGGTCGATTTCTGCGGCATGAACGCGCCGTCGTCCGCGACAGCCAGGACCTGTTCTACTTTCATAGGCTTAAGCAACACACCGGCCGCGGCTTTCCCGCTCTCGACACTCTCGATGACGTCTGCGGAATCCGCCGAGTAGCTCCGGCTGCCAGACGGCCCGGCTGCGCCGATGAGCGGACTCACCACCAGCGGATCGACTCGCGCCACGTCAAGCGCGAGTACCGAGGGCTCGCCAAAAGCCGGAAGGCTCGAGAGATCAGCATCCGCCTTGAGAACAAGCTTCAAGCGCCGCCCGCCGGACAATACCACGAGGCAGGTGGTCCTGCCGCTCTCAGCGGCCTCGAGGATCTCGCTGGGGCTCCGCGCTGCCTCAACTAAAGAGATGTCGAAGCTGAGACCTGTAGCCCTTCGCACCGTGGCCTCGTCCAGATCACCACCGTGAACCACGCGATGAGTGGGCAACACAACCAGGCCGGGGTCACCGAGAGGAACGAGCAGCGCCAGCGTTCGGTTCGCACTCGGGTTTTCCTGTCGGTAGATGTTCGTCGTCTCGTAGCGATGGTGACCGTCGGCAATGTACAGGATTCCTTCATCGGCTGCTTGTGCCATCTCCGCGGCGGACTCTCCCTGCAACCGCCAGAGTGTGATAGCGACGCCGTCTAATTCGGCGCGCGCTAATGGAGGACCTGCGCTGGCTGCCCGTAAGGCCGCTCGGAGACGCCCCTCAGAATCCCTCACCATCATGAGCAACGCCTCGAACATGGCTTTGGTGCTTTTCATGAGCGCCAACCGGTCTGCCTTGGGACCCTTGTGCGTTTGCTCATGTGGTTTCACTCGACCGGACTCGTACGGCTCGACAGCGATCGCCGCCACCACTCCGGTCCGAACATGACGTTTGCCGCCGGGCGTGCTGAATTCCTGACGCACCACATACACCGACGGCTCGGCGTCTCTGTCAAACACGGACCCTGTACGCCATTCCGCCAATAGCGAGGCCGCTCGATCATACCGATCACCGTTTCCCTGCGGCAGGATCAGCCGCACGATATTCTCTCTGTGCCTTGCCGCGAGCGCCTCTCGTTGCTCCTCAGAAATGACGTCGTACGGGGGCGAGATGAGATCGCTCAACCGCCCCACGGCGGCATATCGCTCGCCAACGAACGGTGACACAAGGGGCGGAACCGCCTGTTGAGCCATATCGACCTTCTGCAAGAGGTACACACTCAACCGGAGCCTCAAACCCGCCACGGCCGGGGGGGGAAAAGATAACATCTCTCTCATCGGCTTGGCGTCACCCTCGAGTGGCGGGGGCGATCCGATTTCGGCAGGGCACGCAGATCATTGCGGCTCGGGTAGTATGCCGGGAAGTTATGAGTCCGGACGCTGCTGATCCTGTCCAACCAACGCGAGACCCGCGAAGGACCCGAGCATGGTAACAGTCCAAGAGTTCGCGAGATTCGAGATTCGAGTCGGCACGGTGACCGCGGCCAGACCCCACCCTACCGCTCACAAACCGTCCATTCAGCTGGAAATCGATTTTGGAGACGCAGGCTTGAAAACTTCCAGCGCTCAAGTCACCGGTCGCTACTCCCCCGAGCAGTTGGTGGGTCGCCAGGTCGTAGCCGTGCTCAACTTCCCTCCTCGACGAATCGGCGACTTCACGTCGGAGGTTTTGGTGCTTGGGGCTATGTTGGGAGACGCTGACGTCGTTCTCCTGGCCCCGGATCAGCCTGTCCCCAACGGCTCCCCAATCGGATAGGCTTTGCGGTTGCTCCCGCTAAGGCTGGCCGGCCGCAATAGCTTCCTCCAGGAGTCGACGGTACGATCGTAGCCGGGTTTCGCTGAAATCCCCCTGTTTGCTTGCCGCCATTACCGCACACCCGGGTTCGGCAAGGTGACGGCAGTTGTCAAACCGGCACTGTCCGGCGAAGCGTTCGAATTCGGGGAAGGACTGAACAACTTCGAGGGGCCCGAGCGCCCAAAGGCCGATATCGCGCAGCCCAGGCGTATCGACCACGAAGCCGGCATCGCCAAACGGATGCATCTCGGCCGCTACCGTGGTGTGCCTGCCCGTACGGCTTCGAGCACTCACCTCAGCAGTCTTTAGCTTTAGGCCCGGATGGAGAGCGTTCAAGATGCTAGACTTTCCCACGCCCGTTGGCCCGCTAAACAGAGACACCTGATCTTCCAGCATGGCTCGAAGCTCTTCGAGCCCACGGTATTCGGGAACGCTGGTTACAATCACCCGATAGCCGGCTACCTCGTACGGCTCAGCGAACGGGGCTACCTCTTGCGCCAGGTCGGCCTTGTTGATCACAACGAGGCTAGGCAGATGATTTGCCTCGGCAACCGCAAGGAAGCGGTCGGTCACATGGGGATCCCAGCTCGGGTCAGCGGCGGCACCCACTACGACTACCTGATCGATATTCGCTACCACGCTCCGGACCCCTCGTCGCTTTCCCGGCGTGCGGCGCTTGAGCAGTGAGCGGCGCGGCTGAATCTCCTCGATAGTCCCCACACCCTCATCTTGCATCTCAACGGAGACCCGATCCCCGACTAATACCCGTTTGTCCGATGTCTGCTTGATCCGGCCACGCAGCGACGCCTCGAAGGTTTCGCCGGCGTCATACAACCGGTATCGTCCTCCGACAATCGCAAGAACCGTCGCCTCCCGTAACATCTACCAGTCCGGAAGTTCTTGTTTTTGTGTGATGAGGCGTTCCAGATGACGCTTGACGTCATGGAGAGCCAGTGACCCGAGCTCCCGCTTCACATCCACGCGTGTCAGCCCCGCCACCAGATAATCCGTCTCCAGATGACCAACCGGCTGGTCCCCATCTTGAGACCAGCGCACGAACAACAGGGCTGCCGCGAATGGGGGATCGCCGCCAGGGTCTTCCTCGATGTACATCTCAACGGTGTAGGCCCGCCCATCCGAGCCTTCGAACGCAGGAGGTCGCGAGTGTTTCTCGAGGTACCCGCCAAGGGTGGCGTCAGGCGCTACGGACGTGACAGACCCTCCTTCAGCAAACTCATGACCATGAATGCAACATTAGCCGGTCGTTCTGCCAGCCGCCGCATGAGGTATGGGTACCAATGCGTGCCAAACGGCACGTAGACTCTGACGTTGAATCCATCTCGCCGGAGTTTCTCCTGCAGGTCACGGCGCACTCCGTACAGCATCTGAAACTCGAACCGTTCTGGAGGAATGTCGTGCGCCTTGACAAACTGGAGAGTCTGCTCGATGAGCGGATCATCGTGGGTTGCGATGGCAGGATAGTTTCCGTTGGTAAGTAAGCGCTCGAGGAGCCCAACGTACGATTTCGAGACTTCCTCTCGGCGCTGAAAGGCAACTTCTGGTGGCTCCGCGTAAGCGCCTTTGCACAGTCGCACTCTGGCTTGTGCGGAGATGAGTTCTTCAACGTCCTTCGCCGACCGACGCAGATAGCTCTGAATCACCACGCCAGTCGTATCACCAAACTCGGGATGCAACTGCTCGTGGAATAGTCTAAGTGTTCGTTCAGTGTGTTGCGAGCTCTCCATGTCGATTCGCACGAAGATCCCAAGTTGCCGAGCGTGTGTCATTAATTCGTGCACATTGCTTGCGCAGCACTCGTAATCGAGATCGAGACCCATCTGTGTGAGCTTTACTGAAACGTTGGCATCGACCCCCGTTTCGGCGATCCGATCGAGTGTGTCGATGACCTCATCGCGGGCCCGCACGGCCTCCTCCCGTTCACTCACGCTTTCCCCGAGGAGGTCGAGACTCGCTTTTGTTTTGTTTGCCTCCAGACGTCGCACTGCGTCAATGGCGCTGTCCAATGTCTCACCAGCGACGAACCGCGAGGCCATTCTCCGAGCCAGGGCGTTTCCCCGCACGAAATCAAAAGCCCCCTGGTGCTCACTCAGCCAAAGCAGGGCACTCCGTAGAATCATGTCGCTGTGAAAGCTCAGGCTCTTGGGTAGAAAGACTCGCCCTGCTCTGCCATGCGCTTCAGGCTCGCTGCCGGCGAGAACCTCTGTCCGTACCCCCCCGCAAGGATTTCGAGGGTATCAACGGCCCTGACCGCTCCGATGTCATCGAGATGTCGGAGGGGGCCACCGCGGAACGGAGGGAAGCCAATTCCGAAGATCGCACCAATATCACCGTCTCTGGGAGACCGAACCACCTTTTCATCGACGGCGCGCGCCGCTTCGTTCAGCATCGCCAAGACAAGGCGTTGTTCGACATGGGTCTCTGGTACAGGGCTCGGCTCAACTTTGAAGATCTCGTAAACCGTTTGATCAACTCCCTGCTTCTTCCCCTTCTCGTAACGGTAGAAGCCCTTGCCACTCTTCCGGCCGCGTCTTCCATCATCGATCATCCCCTTCAGACCCTCGATGGGAGACATGCGATCCCCATATGCCCTGTGCATCACGGATGATGCCTTTTGCGCAACGTCGAGACCGACTTCATCCAAGAGCGTTATCGGGCCTACCGGAAATCCGAAGCGCTTCATGACGCCGTCGATTTCCTCGATGGGCACTCCTTCGTGGATCAGACGGCCGGCCTCATTGAGGTAAGGCGACAGAATGCGGTTGACCCAAAATCCCGGACAATCCCGCGTTACGATGACCGTCTTTCCCATCTTGCGGCCAAACGTCAACGCCGTAACAGTCGCCCACGGTGCGGTCTCGTTGGTGACGATCACTTCCAATAGAGGCATCTTTTCCACGGGTGAGAAGAAATGCATGCCGATCACCCGCTCACGGTGTTCTACCGCCTCCGCAATCTTAGCGATGGGGATGGTGCTGGTATTTGATGCTAGGACACAATCTTCGCGCACGTGTGCCTCGAGATCGCTGAACACCTGATGCTTGATTTCGAGGTCCTCGAACACTGCCTCAACAACGAGATTGGCTCGCCCAAAACCTGACCAATCCACGCCACCCGAGATAAGAGAGTCGAGGCGACGGAACTCGTATTTCGTGATGCGACGCCGGCGCAACCCACTTTTGAGAATCTTGCGGGCCGCCTGTAAGCCGGCGCCAATTCCTTCCAGAGTGGTGTCACGAAAGCGTGCATCTACATGCGCACGCGACACCGCCGTGCCGCCGATCCCAGCCCCCATGAAACCCGAACCGACTATCCCCAGGTTCTCCACTTTCTTTGGCTTAGGCGCCGTTACGTCTCCATCGACGCCGGCGTCCTTCTTGAGGGCAGTCGTCGCAAAGAAGATCTGAACGAGCTTGCGTGAAACATCCCCAACTGCAAGCTCCGCAAAATGCTCCGCCTCTCGCGCAAGCCCAGCCTTCACACCCTGGCTCAGTCCGTGCCGCACAGCATCGAGGGCAGCCACCGGTGCCGGATAGTGACCACCGGTCTGCTTGCTTAGTTGTTTGGCCGCTTTCGAAAACACCAAACGACGCCCAAGCGGGTTACGGTCTAGCAAGAGACCTGCGACCCCCCCTTTAGGACGACGGGGGCGCCAACCACCGGCGAGTCGCCCAGCTTGCTGCATGGCCACTCGCTCGAGAACGGCGGGATGAACCACTTCATCAACGATCCCCATTCGGTGCGCACGCCTGGCGGGAACCGTCTTCCCCGCCAGAATAATTCCCAGCGCCGCCCGGACTCCAATGAGACGGGGGAGGCGCTGACATCCGCCAGCGGCGGGGAGGATGCCGAGCTGGACCTCCGGAAGTCCCAGACTCGTCTTCGGATGATTCGTTGCGACGCGGTAGCTGCACGCCAAGGCAGTCTCGAGACCACCCCCCAAACA
>JBDHDY010000041.1:0-12012 GCA_039591275.1 Gemmatimonadota bacterium
CTAGACGAGGGTCCGCGAATCTCGTTCAACGACATCATTCTCAAGGTCGTTGCCGCGGCGCTCGTTCAGCACGGCGATTGTAACGCCTGGTGGCAGGGAGATCACATCCGCTATTTCAGCGACGTTCACTTGTCCGTGGCGGTGGCGGTGGAGGACGGCCTGATCACCCCCGTGGTCCGCCACGCAAATCGCAAATCCCTTCGGGAAGTAGCATTCGAGATCCGTGACCTCGCCGAGCGTGCACGGGAGCGTAGACTCAAGCCCGAGGAGTACACCGGCGGAACGTTCTCCGTTTCCAACCTCGGCATGTACGATATCGATCAATTCACCGGCGTAATCAATCCACCAGAGGCCGGTCTTATCGCTGTCGGCTCCATCACGAAGAAACCGATAGTGGATAACGATGAAGTGGTGGTTCGCCGTCGCATGCGCATCACGATGAGCTGCGACCATCGCGTCATCGACGGCGCAACCGGCGCCCGGTTTCTACAAACCACGCGCAGGATGCTCGAGAACCCCCTCGCGATCATTTGGTAACCTGCGCCGAAGCGGCCGGCAGCTGCTGGTCCAACGGACAAACTGAAGTCCAAGCTTGAGGAAATATCCGTGGCTAAGTCATTCGATGTGATCATTCTCGGCGGAGGGCCCGCCGGTTACGTCTGCGCGATCCGCTGTGCCCAACTCGGACTCAAGACGGTAGTCGTGGAGCGTGAGAAGCTCGGTGGCGTGTGCGTCAACGTCGGTTGCATTCCGAGCAAGGCGCTCCTGCACAGCGCACATCTAGCCAATGTCATCACAAAGGACGCCAAGCGACTCGGCGTCAAGGTTGGCAATGTGAGCTTAGATTTCGGCGCCGCAGTCAAGCACTCCCGCCAGGTCAGCGAGCAAAACTCCAAGGGTGTGGGTTTCTTGTTGAAGAAGAACAATGTCACTGTGGTCTCCGGGACCGGGACGTTGCTGCCCGACAAGGCGGTCAAGGTGGACAACGACGTATACAGCGCCGCAAAGGCGGTCGTCATCGCCACCGGAACACGAGTCAAAGGCATTCCGCAGATTGGCCTGGAAATCAATAAAACCACCGTCATCTCAACTGATGAAGCGCTCTTTCTGGAAGAAGCGCCCGGTTCAATCGCAATCATTGGAGCCGGCCCCGTGGGCGCCGAGTTCGCCTACATCTTCAGCACGTTCGGAACGAAGGTGACGCTAATCGAGATGCTCCCACAGATCCTGCCGCTGGATGACGCTGAATGCTCTCAGATTGTGGCCAAAGCGTTCAAAAAGCATAGAATCGACATCCTCGTCGGCGCAAAGGTGCAGGGAGCGGATGTGACAAAGAGCGATGTCACGCTGGACGTGGAGGTGGACGGCAAAACGCAGAAGGTGAAGGCAGACAAGGTGCTCATGGCAGCGGGACGGGCACTCAACTCTGATCAGCTGGGACTCGAAGCTGTGGGCATCCAGCTCGACGATCAGGGATTCGTAAAGACCGACGAGAAACTGAGGACTACCGCGGACGGTTACTATGTGATCGGCGACGTCGCAGGCCCACCGATGCTCGCGCACAAGGGAAGCCGTGAGGGTGTGTTTGTAGCGGAGCACATCGCTGGCAAGCAACCTCACCCCATCAAGTACGATAACGTGCCGAGTGTGACGTACTGCCAGCCAGAGGTGGCGAGCATCGGGCTCACTGAAGAGGCGTGCAAAGAGCGAAAACTCCAATACACCGTGGGCAAGTTTCCCTTCAGCGCCAACGGGAGAGCGCGGGCTACCTTAGCCACCGATGGACTCGTGAAGATCATTTGCGACAAGCAGTACGGCGAAATTCTAGGCGCACACATCGTGGGGACGGCGGCGAGCGAAATGATTCACGAACTGGCCCTGGCCCGCGAGAATGAATACACGGTCGAAGAAATTGACCTGACGGTCCATGCGCACCCCACGCTCTCCGAGGCCGTGGCCGAAGCGGCGCTTGACTCTCTGGGTCGGGTGATTCATACCTGACCAGTGTCGACTCAAGACCCCATCGTCATTGCCCTCGGTAGCATAGCGGCAGGTTCCGCTGCAAGCGCGGCGGTCATCACCGCCGGTCTCATCATCCTCCGCACCGTACAGCGAGGAGGCGCGGACGGGGGAGACCCGGAGATCCAACTCGCACTACTCGGCACGATGTTGTTTGCCGGATTGACAACTGGGATTGCTACAGCTTGGATGCTCTCGGGACCCATCGCCGACCTATGGCGTCGAGGTGTCACATCTGCCTTGTCGGTGTTCGGCGCCACGGTACTGGCCGCAGTAGCAGCACCTGCCGATCTCCTCGCGGGGCGAGCGGGCTTGGCAGCATACCTGATCCTCTTGCTCATCGCCGCGCTGTTGGCCTCGCGTGTCACGCGGAAGGCCGCCACCGGATGAGCCGCGAGCTGGATGTCGTTGGAATCGGGCGAATCGCGTACCGGGAGGCGTTAGAGCTGCAACGCGCACTCGCAGAGGCACGCATCTCCAAGGCAATTGACCACGATCTCCTGCTGCTCGTCGAGCACCCTCCGGTCATTACCCTCGGTAGAGGATCCCAGACAAAGAACCTCACGGCATCGTCGCAACAGCTCGAGGCAAGGGGGGTCGAACTTCACGAAATCGAACGCGGTGGCGACGTGACGTTTCACGGACCAGGCCAGCTCGTCGGATATCCGATCTTCGATCTGACGCAGCACCAACCAGATCTGCACAGGTTCTTGCGTCAGATCGAAGAGAGCCTCATCCGCGCACTCGAGGCGTTCGGGATTGAGGCCGGACGACGTACAGGCCTCACCGGGGTGTGGGTCGGGGAGCGGAAGATCGCGAGCATCGGAATTCACGTAAAGAAGTGGATCACGTGGCACGGTTTCGCTCTCAACGTGACCACGGACCTTTCGTACTTCGATCTCATCGTCCCATGCGGAATTGCGGATGTCGTCATGACGAGCGTGCGGCAAGAACTCGGGAGCCGAACACCACGGGACGCGTGGGGACGCGCCCTCGACGAGATCGTACGAGGATTTTGCGAAGTTTTCGATCAAACTCCGCAAGCGGTGACGCTCGAGGAAGTAAAGGCAGCCGTCGGCGTGTAGGGACAATTTGTAGGGCTGGAGCGCCTCACCCTATGTCTCGCCGCCTACGCACCCATCAACTGGAAGAACCTGCCAAAGACACGAACGCCCTTCCACAATTGCTCGACGCCAATCTTTTCGTTAGGTGCGTGCAACCGATCATCGGGGAGCCCTATGCCCGCCAACACGACCGGAGCCCCCTTCCCCGCCAACGAAGGTACGATGGGAATCGAGCCACCAATACGGATCGGGACCGCTGCACGCCCTTCGACTTCCCGAAACGCTTGTGCGAGACACTCGAACGGCGGCGCTGTCACATCGGCAAGTACCGGCTCCGCCCCGTGAATAAAATCAACGGAGACGGTAGCGTAGTCGGGCGCCAACGCTTTGACCGCACGTCGTAGCTGCCGCTCGACTGTTCGTGTGCGTTGATTCGGTACGAGACGGAGACTCACCTTCGCGGTCGCCACAGCGGGGATGACTGTTTTGGCGCCAACTCCCGTGAAACCTCCGGTGATCCCATGAATCTCAAACGTGGGCAGAGCCCACGTGCGCTCGAATATCGAATACCGCACCATCCCTGTGAGCGCCTTTGCTCCAACCTCCTTACGCATATATGACCGCTCGTTGAAGGGCAGGCTCCGCCAAGCATCCCGCTCTTTCTTCCCCGGACGCACCACGTCCTCGTAGAGACCAGGTATCTGAATCTTCCCGCTCGGCGATTTGAGCTGTGACAGGATCCGCACGAGCGTCTCATGGGCGTTGGGTGCAACACCCCCATACAGCCCGGAATGCAAATCTCCCTTGAGTGTCCTAACCGTGATCTCGCAATAACAAATGCCCCGAAGCCCCGTGTACACAGCCGGCCATTTCGGCGCCAGGTACGGAGTGTCGGCCACGAGCACGGCATCAGCCACGACGCGCTCCGGTTCATCTTTCAACAAGCCGGTGATGAC
The DNA here is from genome assembly GCA_039591275.1 of Gemmatimonadota bacterium. Taxonomy (GTDB): domain Bacteria; phylum Gemmatimonadota; class Gemmatimonadetes; order Gemmatimonadales; family GWC2-71-9; genus JBDHDY01. The sequence goes on from JBDHDY010000041.1 coordinate 4,040, forward strand.
CTCGCTGCCCGTTTCCTCCTGGCCTTCGATGAGAAATCGAACGTTGACGGGCGGACTCCCACTCGTACAGACCGCCTCGAAAGCCTTAATAATGGAGAACACCTGTCCCTTATCGTCGGTCGCCCCCCGAGCCACCAAATCCCCGTTGCGAACGGTGGGCTCAAATGGCGGCGATTCCCAAAGGTCCAAGGGATCGGGAGGTTGGACATCGTAGTGGCCATACACGAGCACCGTGGGTTTTTGTGGGGCTTCAGGCCCTTCCGCCCATACAACCGGATGTGTGTCGCTCGCGAGGAGCTCAACGGTCCGGCAACCTAACCCGCGCATATGCTCAGCCAGCCACTCGGCAGCGCGCCGACAATCCGTCGCGCGTTCGGGCAAGGTCGATACGCTGGGAATCTTCAGGAATATCTTGAGTTCTTCCAGAGCGCCTGCTTGCCGTCTTCTGAGAAACTGCTCAATCGTTTCCATGACTTTCAATATGCTCGGCGGTTCAGCCAAGCGTGAGTGCCCTGTACTAGTCAAGCCAGGGCCGCGGGGTATATTCGCCGGAATCATGCGCACGACATCGTCGTTTGAGATCTTTCCCGACGAGCCGTCCGAACGCGAGCTCGCCCGCGCCCGCTGGCTGCGACGCGAAGGCCGGATCGCCGAGGCGGAGGCCGCATACCGCGGTGTCATGGAGCGACAACCCGGTCTTCGGTCGAGCTGGACCGAGTGCTTCGATCTTCTTCGGAGCGCCGGACAGCTCTCCAAAGCGCTGTCACTGGCATTGGAAGCGGAAGGTGTATTCTCTACCGAGGCGTTTCCGCTGGCCCTCAAAGGCGCTGCGCTCATCGAGCAAGACCGCATACCCGACGCCATTGAGGTTCTGGAGGTGGCCGTCGAACGGGACCCCAACCTCGCCCTAACCTGGCACGAGCTCGGCTACGCAGCTTACCGACTCGGCAATGGCGATCGCGCTCTGCTCGCCCTCGACCGAGCGTTTGCGCTGGAGCCTCATACGGAAACGCTCGTTCTTCGCGGTCGCATCTTTCGCGACGCGGGTGAGTATTACGCGGCCGAGGTCGCTTTCGAAGGTGCTGCCGATGCCGCGGCTCATGACGATCAGCGGGCGGAGGTCTTGCAGGAAATCGATTTCACCCGCCGTCTTGGAGCGTTCGCCCCCAGGCGCCTGCGCCAGCTGACGTCAGGCGAGCGCTGGTTCGCGCAAACCGGCGCCGTCATCATTGCATCGCGCAGCGGCGCGGTCGCTCCGACGGGCGACGATTTGCTGGAAGCATTCATCAATCTGGCAACGGACTGCGACTGGCAGTTCGGACAGATTCTGACCGCAGACGAAGACTCGACATGGACCGCTCTTAGCAAGCATTTTGGGACTCCGGCAACCTCCCTCGACGAAGTCGAGCCGGATCAGGTCCCCCTCCTCATCGCTACGAGACCGCCCATTGACTCCGCCTCTTGGCGTGACGCGCGCCGTCGCATACGAGAAAGCGGCAGCGGTGCGATCGTCACGATATGGCACGCAAAAGATCAACCGGCTGACGTCGACCTTGTCGGGGGTCTCGAGCATCGTGGAGTTCCCTTGCCACTCGTGCCGGACATCGCTGCGGCCGTCGTATTGGCACAACATCCGAATGCTCGCGTCGCCGATCGCCGAATGGGACTCAAGCCGGACTCCATACAAACCAAATAGCTCATCAGACGGGCTCACATCTCGGACCATAGCTGCTGAGGATCGCCTGCATGACAGCACCGACTGACCCACAGCGACTCAGTATCGGCCTCATCGTGCACAACCAGACCGATGTTGCCGCAGATTTGATCGGCCTGGATGCATCCATGCGCCGGCTCCTCGTGGCTCCCTTCAGAAGCCTTGCCGTCGAGGTACCGATCCGCATGGACGACGGTCGCATCGAAGTGCACCGCGGCTACCGTATCCAGCACAACGGTGCGCGCGGTCCGTGCAAGGGAGGAGTTCGTTATCATCCGGACGCCGACGCAGAAGAGGTCCTCGGCCTCGCCACGTCGATGACGTGGAAGACTGCTTTACTCGAGATCCCGTTCGGTGGAGCCAAGGGTGGCGTGCAAGTGGACGCTCGCAAACTGTCTCCTCGGGAACTCGAGGCGTTGACAAGACGCTTCACGAGTCGCATCGCCATTATCCTGGGACCTTACCGGGATATCCCGGCACCTGACATGAACACAAACCAACAAGTCATGGCGTGGATGCTCGATGAGTATTCTGCGAAGCGAGGCTATACGCCGGCGGCTGTTACGGGCAAGCCGGTGTCGCTCGGCGGCTCACTCGGTCGTGAGGAAGCCACTGGGTTAGGCGTCACGTACATCATGGAAGAATACGCTCGTGACTACGGCGTGCCGCTGAAGGGCGGCACGGTCGCCATACAAGGATTCGGCAACGTCGGTGCGCATCTTGCCAAGTTCCTGCATGAGCGCGGCGCAAAAGTGATCGCCGTGAACGACGTCGACGGCGGCCTCTACAACGAGGATGGGCTGAACATCCCAGAGCTGTTCGTTCACGCCTACAAACGCCGAAAGCCAGTGGCGGAGTTCCGGGGGGGCGATGCGATGGAGACCGACCGCATATGGAACATCTCATGTGACTGGCTGGTGCCTGCAGCGATCGGCGGGGTCATCAATCGGGAGCAGAATGCGGAGACCATTCCATGCAAGGTCGTGGTCGAAGCCGCAAACAGTCCCACTACGCCGGTGGCGGACAAGATTCTAGAGGCGCGCGGCATTGCTGTGGTCCCGGATTTTCTCGTGAACGCCGGAGGCGTGGTGGTGAGCTACTTCGAGTGGACACAGAACCTGCAACAGCATCCATGGACGCTCGATGAAGTCAATCACGCCCTCCATACGAGGATGTGCCGAGCGTATCAAGCCGTACGAGATATGGTCAACGAAAAAGGGGTGTCGTGGCGAACGGCTGCGTTGGCCATTGCAATGGAGCGTGTGGCGGAGGCCGAGCGCCTGCGGGGCGGCTTTTAGGACAACGACCAGGTGTCAGTGGCGGCTCGCCTCATGACGTCACAGCGCGAGCCGTAGCCCGATTCGGCGCACAGACTCGTCCGTTTGATCTGCAGGCTCAAACGCCACGTCGATATCGATGAAACCAAGCTCTAAAGTGGCGCCGAAAGAAAGACTCGATCGATCACTGCCCTCCGGCTGGGAGCCGTGGGCAACCCGACCGACGACCCCGATACCGCCGAGGACCACGCCCCCTTCGCCCCCAAGCACGAATCGGGAATCCTGACCAGCAGGCCACTGCACTTCCAAAGTCGACAATAATCGAAAGGTCTCTTGAGGATCCACGTAATTCATCGTGAAGCCGAAACGGGACAGGCGTGGCATGGAGAGCGGCGAGCTCCGCTCCCAGTTTCCCGAAACGTTTTGTACCACAAAGCCGATGGCCATGATGTCGAAAACCGCGATCGCGAGCCCAATGTCACCGCTGACGCCCCGCGTCGCCTCGCCCTGGAGCGACTGGCGGGCCGCCTTCACCGAGCCGCCGACGGCAATGAGACCGTAGCGGTAGACCAGGGAGCCGACCCCGAGAAACTCGTACCGATTGACTAAGGGCGCCGGGAGCGCACTCCCGAAATCCTCCAAATCATAATATTGAAACCCCACGCCCAGATCGAACTGCCTCAAGCGCCACCCCAGGGCACCAGTGGTGATGTACCCGTTCTCCGCGGCGGTGCGGTAGCCTCCTTCGAGGCCGATGTGCCTGATAGTGGCTAGTCCGGCGGGATTCGTGAACACGGCCCCGGCGTAACCCACCAGAGCCGCTCCAGCACCGTTGAGACCGGCAGATCGTACAGACGCAGGCGTTTCGAGCAAGAAGAGTCTGGTCTCATCTGATTCCTGGGCGCTTACCGGTGCCGAAAGGATCGCTCCCCCCCATCCCAACGCCACGACCAACGAACAAACACGCGGTGTTGTCACTCCGACAGCGTCGCGCGCGCGCCCGGTGGGAACCGAAATCACGTCACTTGATCCTAATGATATTGAGACGCGGCACCGCCACCTCACTCAGGGGTTGGCCCAATAGTCCCGTGAAGCGGAGTGAAAAACCCGCGGCGTCCGACAGCTGCTGGACGATGAAATATTCACCAGAGCCCGCCTTCAACGCGCCGGATCGCTCAAAATTGCCGCCGACAAATACTTCGGGCACAATCGGGAAGGGAGCTGGGAATAGATCCGGCGCCTGTTCATGCAGCGATCCGTAGGTGGTCCGGAAGGCCCACGTTTGGTACTGCAATTCAGTTGCCGCCTCGAAGTCCGGAAGATCCGACACGTAGTTTGCTAAAAACCACTGCGCCAACAGCGTCGAGATCGGCGCACCTGTGGCTGCCTCGACATTCTCCGCTCCGGTCAGGCTCGTTTCCGCCAGCCTTCGGGTGATGTGCTCACCGTAGCGATCGGTCAGCCATCGAAGGAACAACCACGCTGCCCCGCGCTCGGGGAGCGTTGCTCGCCCTTCCCCCGGGAACACGAACGAGATGTCGGGGTTCTCGAGATATTGAAAAGCATTCTGCAAATTGCCGATGCCAAAGCGCGAGAAGTTGGTTTGATCGCCCAGTTCTCTAAAACGCAAGGCACCTAGCTCCTCGGAAAGGTGCGACATGGCCTCGTTCAGCCAAAGAACCTCCGTCCGCCCCCCGCGAAGCAGAACATGCTGATGAAAAGAGATCATGTGCTGCAACTCGTGTATGAAAGTCACTGGAACGGTTCGCTGAATGACATCCTTGCTGAACTCACAGGTGACTGACCCATCCGGGTCGGGCACGATGGCGTAGAAGATCTCGGCTTGGTTGGACCGTTCATCGCGGCTCGCCGATGAGCTGAGGTCCAGCGGGAAAAAGAAACCCGTGATGAAGGCCGTGCGACACTGCTCCTTGGGCGTCAGCCCGTTGACGACCGGAGTGAGCAACACCAACAACAACCCGTTGGCATCAATGTCCGACTCGGACCCGTAAGCTCGGGTGGCGACTTCGTACAATTGCTCATCGAACATGCTTCCCAGCTGCTGGATGTCCTCGTTGGTGAACCCGCCGGCCGGCGCATCCACGTCCAGGAAGATCGCCGCATGGGTGCCCACGTACGCCGCTTCGCCCGTGACGGTCGTGAAGGCGTCGATCGTGGCGCACTCGATGTCGTTGCACACCACGAAGTCGCGCTGGCTGCCCTCCTTGATCACCTGACCCTGGACAGTGGTACGAGCAGCGGCACGATCGGCAGTTCGCTGACCAGCACCGGCGAGAGCCTGCTCCTGCGCACGCAGCCAATCATGGAACTGCAACGCCCAGGATCGCTCCCCTGGGGCCAGCAACGGTTGCTCAACTGGCGTCATCGCCACCTCGCCTCGCAGGCGGTACGAAGTGGAGTCTCCGGCAACACCAGTGACCGATTGCGGGGCGAGGAGGTACTCGGCACCATCCACCCCAGCCGTCGGAAAGACTGCACATCCTTCAATTTCCTCGGGCCGGACGGACACATAGTCGCCGATCGCGAGCGCGACGGGCTCCGCCGACGTCTGGTAGGTACCCGAGACGGAATTGGAGCCCACCTCCCCCACATAGGCGCGCAGCGAAACGGTTCCCGGTGTCAGACAAGGAGGCACAACCAGAGACACAGCCGAGGCCGATAATGACCCAGAGACCACAGGGGTCACGGCACCGTCAATCTCGAAATGGGTTGCCGCGGAGAGGTTAGCGCCCGACAAGGCGACTGTGTCTCCACCGGAGAAGACCGTCGGGGAAACGGTTGCCAGTGTCGGCGGAGGCGTGGCTTCGCTGGTGAAGGTGACCGTCACCGAAGCGTCGCTCACGAGGGCCGCCATAACCATATACGCGCCCGGTTCTGGGCCGAGCGTCAATTCGATCTGGGCCAGACCGGTTCCGTCGGCCACCGTCAGCGAGTCGCTCAGCGCGGCACCGCTTCCCCCAACGACGGACCAGCGCACCTGCCCTCGTGATACAGTAGTACCGTCCTCAGCGCGGACCACGACCTGAAGCGGGCTCCCGAGACGCCCACCAGCCGGCCCCTGTTGATTGTCAGTCGCCGCAACCTTTTCTATGGATGCCGGACCTGGCCCCCGTGAATCGGGGCTCAGGCATCCCCACGCCAGGGGCAGCAGTACCATCGCCACACGAAGTCTCGTCAAGACCGTCTCCAGAATAAGTTGGTTGGCTTCACCATAAGCCTGGGCACGGATGGCGGCATCAAATCGCCGGAACTCGATCGCACACTCACCATTTTAACCAGCATGTGGAGCTGGTGATTCCGGCACCTCGCGGCCTGGCCGGACACAGCGGGAGCGGATCGCCCTCAAACCGTCGATCGGGGCAAACAGCTGCGGTGGGGGCCCAAATGAGGTCCCCAGGCGCCCGGCGGCTGGTGACGCGTAAGTCATTGCCATACAAGGATATAATGCCAACGGATATGTTTTGACAATGCCGTTGGGCCGGACTAGCTTTCGGCAAGTGGCCCGCGGTCTTGAGGCACGGCGGGTCGAGACGGGGACGCCTGGTCGTCCCCGTGATGCCACTTGGACCCCTGAGATCTCCCGGCCATTCCAGCCTCGCACGGCAACTCAACGGCTTCAGTGAGCTTCGTCCACCTTCATACTCACTCGGAATACTCGCTGCTCGACGGTGCGAACCGGATCCCCGACCTAGTGTCGCGTGTCGTGGAACTCGGTATGGACAGCCTTGCGGTCACCGACCATGGAAACCTGCACGCAGCCTGGCATTTCTACGAGGAGGCTCGCCGAGCCAAGGTCCGGCCCATCTTAGGATTCGAAGCCTATTTGGCTTTTGGCTCGCGCCACTCGCGGGAACGGATCACCGACGCACCTGCACACTACTCCCACTTGGTCCTGCTGGCGAAGAACCGCAAGGGCTACGACAACCTGATCAAGCTGTCGTCGATCGGTTTCGTAGAGGGGTATTACCGTCGCCCGCGGATCGACAAAGAGGTTTTGGCGGAGTACAGCAGCGGCATCATCTGCCTGGCGGCCTGCCTGTCCGGGGAATTGGCCCTGTGGCTTCGGCAGGGCAGCTACGAGCAGGCGAAGCGTTCGGCCGAGTGGTTTGCGCACACATTCGGCCCAGACGGGTTCTGGCTCGAGGTGCAGGATCACGGGATCCGAGACGAGCAGGTGGTCCAGAAGGGCATGTACCAGCTCGCGGACGATCTCGGTCTTCCGGTGGTCGCCACCAATGATGCGCATTACCTGCGCCGTGGAGATGCAGAGGCTCACGACGTGCTCCTGGCCATTGGCACGGGCAAGGATCTGGACGACCCGAACAGATTCCGTTTCACTGGCGAGGAGAGCTATGTCAAGTCGGAAGCCGAGATGGCAGCACTCTTCTCGGATCGACCAGAAACGCTCGCGAACACTCAGCGGGTTGCCGACTTGTGCGAGCTCGATTTCGAGAAGCGTTATTTCGTTCCTGAGTTTCCCCGCCCCGATGGTTACGCCACTGACAACGAGCTACTGCTCGAGTTGGCGAATCGGGGCGCGAATGAGCGATACGGATCGCCACTGCCCGATGAGGTAAAGCAGCGGCTGGAGTACGAGCTGGGTGTCATCACTAAGCTGGGGTACGCCGGCTATTTCCTGATCGTGCAGGATTTCATCCAGGCGGCGCGGAAGCGGGCGATCCCGGTGGGCCCTGGGCGGGGTTCGGCAGCCGGCTCGGTGGTGGCCTACTCTCTCGGCATCACGAATGTGGAACCGCTCCGATTCGATCTACTGTTCGAACGGTTTCTCAACCCCGAGCGGATCTCCATGCCGGACATCGACGTGGACTTTTGCTTTGAGCGCCGTGGCGAAGTGATCGAGTACGTTCGTGAGCGTTACGGTCACGACAGCGTCGGGCAGATCATCACCTTCGGCACGCTCAAGGCACGGGCTTCCGTCAAGGACGTCGCACGTGTGTTGA
>JBDHDY010000042.1:0-11967 GCA_039591275.1 Gemmatimonadota bacterium
TCCAGCGGCCGCATGGGTTTCGCGCTGGCGGCAGCCGCTTTCGCACGCGGTGCCGAAGTGACCTTGATTGCCGGCCCAACCAGCCTTGAGCCCCCAGTGGGTGTGGAGGTCGTTGCTGTGGAATCGACCGAAGATCTTCGCGGGGCGATGGCCAAACATTTGCACTCAGCGGATCTCGTAGTCATGGCCGCTGCACCTGCTGACTTTCGTGCACCTGAGGCAGCCGCCGGCAAGATCCCTCGGGCCGACGGGGCCGTGAACCTCCGACTCGAGCCGACGGTGGATGTTCTCGAAAGCACAAAACACCTCCGCAGAGAAGGCTGTGTGGTGGTGGGCTTTGCTCTGGAGACTTCCGACGGCGTGGACAAAGCTCGCGATAAGCTCTCGCGCAAGGAACTCGATCTCATCGTGCTCAACATGGCAAACGAGGAGGGAGCTGGCTTCGAGTCGGAGACCAACCGAGTCACACTCGTGGGCAGCGATTCCGTGACCGAGCTACCGCTCCTACTCAAAGAGGAAGTGGCGGAGCAGATCCTCGACGCTGTGGAGAAGCTGGCATGACGGATCCTTATAGCCTCTTTCGTCGGTACCTGCGACAGCGCGAGGTTCTTGGGGAGCACAGCTTCGTGTTACGCGCTTCCGACGCGGTCCAACCTGCCGAGCTTCAGCCGAAGGGGGAGAGCCGACCATCAGCTCCCACCGGAGAGACGGCTTCCCGGACCGGTACTCCGTCCCGGACGAGGGAGCTTGCATCGGGGGCCCAACCTGCGCCACGGGACGATGCGGATGGGCCGAAGTGGCTCAAGGATGCACCGGAGATCCCGCCTCCCGGCATTGAGGTGCCCCTGCCGGCGACAGATCTATTCACCGACGACCCCCTCACCGGGAAGAGCATCGAGGAGCTGGCTGATGTGATTCGGGGGTGTACCCTCTGCGAGCTGTGCGAGGAACGCACAAATGCGGTGCCCGGTGAGGGTCCATCGAATGCCGCTTTGATGGTGATCGGTGAAGGTCCAGGTGCTGTGGAGGATGAGACGGGACGCCCGTTCGTGGGGCGGGCCGGTAAGCTCTTGACCGACATCCTCAAGGCGATTGATTGCCCCAGAGAGTCCGTCTTCATCGGGAACATCGTAAAATGCCGTCCCCCAGGGAATCGCAACCCGGAACGAGACGAGATCACGTCGTGCCTGCCGTACTTACACCGGCAGATCCACGCCATCTCCCCGACGGTGATTCTCGCCATGGGATCCACGGCAGCATGTTCGCTCCTCGACACGCGGGGGTCGCTCGGCTCGTTGCGCAACAGAGTACACCGATTTCGCGGCATACCGGTGGTAGTCACGTATCACCCGGCCGCGCTGCTTCGTAATCCTCACTGGAAGAAACCCACCTGGGATGACGTCCGTATCGCACGACGCCTCCTCGCCGGCGAGCACTGACGCGCTGACGGGTCACGAGACGCCCTGGAGCCCCGACGCTGAGCAAGCTGTGATCGGGGCTATGCTGCTCTCCGCCGACGCCGCCCTGAAAGCGACGGAAATGTTGGTGGATGACGCCTTCTACAAGGAGGCCCACCGCCGTCTGTTCCGAGCGATGTCATCGATGGTGGAGAAGGGCGATGTCCTCGACCCCGTAGTGCTGCGTGATGAGTTGGCGAGACGGGGGGATTTGGAGGCGGTGGGGGGCATCGACTACATAGCTGTGCTGCTAGACATGGTGCCGACGGCCGCCAACATCGAGTATCACTGCCGCATCGTCAAAGAGAAAGCGTTGCTGCGGCGGCTCATCGATGTGGGGACGCAGATTGTCCAGACCGCGTTCCAAGGCCGGGACGATGTGGGCACGCTCCTCGATCGCGCGGAAGAAAAGGTGTTCGAGGTAGCATTCCAGCGGGGAACTCAGGATGTCGTCCGCATCAAGGAGCTGATGTGGGATGCGATGGAGCGCATAGAAGCGCGCCATCGCGGCGATGAAACGATGAAAGGAGTTCCGAGCGGATTCAAAGATTTAGAGAAGATGACCAACGGCTTCCAGGCAAGCGACCTCATCATCGTGGCCGCTCGTCCATCAATGGGAAAGACATCCTTCTGTCTCGACATCGCCGCCAATGCTGCCATCGACGGGCAGGTTCCGGTGGTGCTGTTCTCGCTGGAGATGTCCCGGGAACAACTGGTCGAGCGACTGCTGGCATCGGAGAGCTTCGTGGATCTGCAACGATTGCGAACGGGCGGGCTGCGCGACGACGACTTCCCCAGGCTCTCCGGGGCCGCGGGCCGCCTGGGCGGCGCGAAGATCTGGATCGATGACTCGCCGGCGCTCTCCCTCCTCGAGCTGCGCTCTAAGGCGCGAAGACTCAAAGCCGAACACGGCACGGGTCTCATCATCGTCGATTATCTCCAGCTGCTTCGGGGGCCGGCGGACGCCGAAAGCCGGCAAGCAGAAATCAGTTTCATCTCCCGCTCGCTAAAAGCACTCGCTCGGGAGCTCCGCATCCCCGTGATCGCCCTATCTCAGCTCTCCCGCGCACCGGAGCAACGTGGTGGTGACCGCAGACCCTTGTTGTCGGACCTCCGGGATTCCGGTGCCATCGAGCAAGATGCTGACATTGTGATCTTCCTTTACAGGGCGGAGATGTATGCCCACCTGTTCGAAAAGGATCCGGATGCGCAGGAGGGGGTGGCCGAGCTCATCTTAGCCAAGCACCGCAACGGTCCCACGGGAACCATCAAGCTCACGTTCAACAAGCATTGCACTCGGTTCGACAGCTACACACCTCAGCAGCCCGAAGAGGGGGATGTCTTCTAAGCGACGGTCGGTGTATCGCTGCACCGAGTGTGGCGCCGAGCACCCGAAATGGGCGGGTCGGTGTGATGGTTGTGGGGTGTGGAACACACTCGTCGAGGAAGTTCTTGCCCGCGGTGCGGGCCGAGCACTAGAGCGTCTCGGCACCGGGAGTCAAATGGCCAATGAGGTGGAGCCCATCCGCCTCGAGTCGCTTTCATCAGTCCGCCCCGCCCGCATTTCCACCGACCTCCTCGAGTTCGACTACGTCCTCGGCGGAGGTATCGTGCCGGGATCGGTGATCCTGATCGGAGGTGAGCCGGGGATCGGCAAGTCGACACTCCTGCTGCAGTGTGCGGCGCGAATAGAGGGCCATGGGGTCCCTACCCTGTATGCGGCCGGGGAGGAATCGGTCGACCAGGTTCGCCTCCGTGCCGACCGTTTGGAAGAAGATGCCGGCGAGGTTCACGTATTGCCCGAGGTCCGCGTGGAGGCCATCGCCGACCGCGCGGCGGCGTTGGGCGCACGCGTCGTCGTGGTGGACTCCATCCAGACCACCTACACCGACGCTTTGGAGGGCGCTCCGGGCAATGTGGGACAGGTACGCGAGTGTGCAGCGCGGCTCATGCGGTTCGCCAAAGAGTCAGGCGCAGCAGTACTGCTGGTGGGCCATGTAACGCGGGGTGGTGGGATCGCGGGCCCTAAGACACTCGAGCACGTGGTCGACACGGTCCTCTATTTCGAGGGTGAGTCCAGCAACGATTTCCGCATCCTGCGAGCCGTCAAGAACAGATTTGGATCGGTCGACGAGGTTGCCATCTTCGAAATGACAGCCTCAGGCCTCAAACCGGTAGCCAATCCTTCCGCCGCTTTCCTATCAGGTCGGAGCGAACAGACGGCTGGCTCAGCGGTCACGGCGCTTATGGAGGGAACGCGCCCCGTCCTCGTTGAGATTCAAGCTCTGGCCGCGAAGACAGCGTTCGGCACACCACAACGAGTCGCGAGCGGTCTCGATCACAGGCGCCTGGCCGTCCTGTTGGCCGTGATGGAACGCCGAGCAGGGATCCAGTTTCACGATCTCGATGTGTTTCTGAACGTGACAAACGGTGTTCGCCTAGCGGAGCGGGGATCGGATCTGGCCGTGGTGGCCGCGTTGCTTTCTAGCGTGCATGACCGACCGGTGCCGTTCGACGCGTTGTTCCTCGGTGAGGTGGGGTTGGGTGGGGAAGTGCGTCCCATATCAGGTGTCGAACGCCGCCTCATGGAGGCGGAACGGCTTGGGTTCCGCCGGGCCTTTGTGTCGGCGCGAGGTAAGCTCAACTCTTCGTTTAACACCGTTCCCATAACTCATGTCACCGAACTCGGACAGCGCCTCTCCGAATGATGTAGGTGTGATCCTTGCCGCCGCTGGTCGGGGTGAGCGGGTCGGCGGCCAAGGACGCAAGCAACTCCGGGCCATCGCCGGCGTTCCGATGCTGCTTCGGGCCGTGCGACCGTTCGCGCAACATGCGCGCGTGCGAGAAATAGTCACGGTTCTCCCGGCAGACGTGGTGGCCGACCCACCTGAATGGTTGAGGGACATCCAGGGTGGGCGAGTTCGTCTGGTGGAGGGTGGGGAAACCAGGACTGCATCCGTGTTCCGCGGTGTCAACGCGTTGTCAGCCTCGTGCGCCATCATCCTCATCCACGATGCCGCCAGACCGTTCGTGCGACTGGACACGATCGATGCCATCATCGAGCGGGTGGCGAGTGGCGTGAGCGCTATCGCTGCAATTCCGGTCAGCGACACACTCAAGCAGGCCGACGAAAGCGAGACGAGTGTTGCAAATACGGTGGATCGAAGGGGATTGTGGAGGGCACAGACACCTCAGGGGTTCCCGCGAGACGTGTTGCAGCGCGTCTACGCACAGGGGGCCTTGACGTCGGTCGGGGCTGCGGCCACCGATGAAGCGACGCTGGTGGAGCGGGCTGGTTTTCCCGTCTCGCTCGTGCTCGATTCTGCGGTCAATATCAAGGTGACCACTCCTGAGGATTTTCTCATTGCTGAAGCCTTGGCAACGCAATGACGGTGCTGCCGTTCCGAACCGATGAAGAATTCACCGGCGCTATTCCCAGTGCCTCAGCTCATCTCGAGCACGATGGTATTCTCGCGTACCCGACGGAAACCATCTATGGTCTCGGATCGAAGCCAACGGCATCTGCACTCGATGCACTCGCCCGTTTCAAAGGACGGGCTTTCGACAAACCTTTCTTGTTGCTGGTGTCTAGCCCGGACATGGCGCTGGAGCACGGATTGACCTTGACACCGGGCGCAGTGGCACTGGCGGATGCTTTCTGGCCAGGGCCGCTAACGCTCGTGCTTCCTGGCGGAGAGGGTAGACTGCCGGAGGCGTTGAGGGGACCCGATGGAGGTATCGCCGTACGGTGGACAGCGCATAAGGGCGTTGCCAAGCTGGTGGCGGCGTTGGGCTACCCCCTCACTTCAACCTCTGCTAACCGTACCGGTGGGCAAGTAGCGTCCGGAGTGAAGGAGATTCTCCAGCTCTTCCGTGAGGCCGGAGGGGATGATGTAGCGGCACATGAGAGCCTACTCGTGCTTGACGGCGGCGACCTCGTCAACCTTTCTCCGTCCACGGTGATCGACTGCACCACCTCGACCCCCAGGCTCATCCGTGAGGGCGCGATTGCCCTAACCGAGCTCGGGCGGTGCGGAAGGATTCTCGTGTCGTGAAACGCATCCTTTTCGTCTGCACAGGCAATCTGTGCAGGAGCCCGATGGCGGAAGCGCTCATGCGCCGGGAACTCGAAGCTCGCGGCAAGGACGAGATAGAGATCTCATCTGCGGGAACTGGGGCGTTTGACGGTGCCCCTGCTTCTGAAGGGGCGTATCTGGTAACCCTGGAGAGTACCATGGATCTCTCCAGTCACCGAGCACGCATGATCACCTCAGACATCGTGGATGAGGCTGATCTGATCCTAACAATGGCTCGGCACCATTCGGAACGGGTGCTCGAGTTGGGCGGTGAAGGGAGGACCTTCCTACTCGGAGAGTATGCCGGGAGATCCGGCCCCGAAGTGGAGGTACCAGATCCCTTCGGAAGTGATCTCGAGGTGTACCGCGAGACGTTCCAGGAACTCGAAGGCCTCGTGCGAGACGCAGCCGAGCGTTTAGTGCAGGCGGCCGATGATCCGGATTCGCGGTAGCACGCGTCTGCTCGTTGTGATTGGAGAGCCCGTGACTCACTCGCTCTCCCCCGCGATGCACAACCCGGCCATCGCGGCTCTGGGTCTGGACGCCGTCTACGTGCCGGTCACGGTCGGTCCGCAGGTATTGCCCCACGTGTTGCGCGGCTTTGAAGCAGCTGCAATCTCCGGCAACATCACAGTTCCGCACAAAGTGGCGGTGACGTCGCTGCTCATCCGCCTGACCTCACTCGCCAAGGAACTTCAGGCCGTCAACACCTTCTGGCCTGAAGAAGATGGGGGTCGCCTCGTTGGAGACAACACCGACGTCGCGGGCGTGCTGGATGCCCTGGAGGCGCTCGAGGCGGAAGGCCCGTGCCTTTTGGCCGGAACGGGAGGCGGCGCACGTGCCGTAGTGGCAGCAGCTCGCACCATGGCCATGACCGTCTTGGTCCGGTCCCGTAGCCCATCCCGCGCCAAGACATTCGTTGCGTGGGCCAGAACCCTCGGGGCCGATGTCGACATCGATGACGGTCGGGCTGTCGGCACGGCGATCAACGCGACGCCTCTCGGCATCGAGCGAAACGATGGACTCCCCATTCCCCTCGACCGGCTCGATGGATGTCGGGCGGTGCTCGACCTGGTCTACGCGCCTGGCGAGACCACCTGGTGCCGCGCGTGTCGCGCTCAGGGATTACGGGCGGCCGACGGGAGGAGAATGCTCGTAGCCCAGGGGGCTCACGCCTTTGAGCGCTTCTTCCCTCAGCACAAAGCGCCTCGCGAGATCATGGCCGCAGCGGTTGAACGGGAACTGCGCCAATGATCCGGGTTGGCCTCCGTTCACTGGAGCGGTTTCTCTTCCCCAACACGTGCGTGGCGTGTGATACGCTCGTGGGCTCGAACGAGCCGGACGCACTGGTATGTGCCGTTTGCCGCAGCCGAGCCAGGAGTGTGCCTGAGGGGTGTGCCAGATGCCAGCAGCCCTTGCCGCCCGTCGGACCTTGCCGATTCTGTGAACACTGGACACCCGCCCTCGACAGGGTGAGAAGCGCCGTGTGGCTCGGCTCCGAGGCCCGGGCAATGATTCACCATCTCAAGTACCGAAACGCAGCCATCCTGGCCGATGTTGTCGCCGACGTCATCGTGAAGCACGTGCCGCAACCGGGACTGGGCTGGCTCGTGCCGGTTCCGGTGGGGCGGAAGCGGCTGCGGGACCGCGGGTACAATCAAGCGGAATTGGTGGCGAAGGCACTCGGGATACGTTGGGAGCTTCCGGTGGCGACGCGGGCACTCAGGCGCTCTCGCGAGACCAAGTCGCAGACGGCGTTGACACCCGAGGCCCGTCTGGCGAACGTGGCGGGGGCGTTCGAGGCGCACGGACCACCCAAACGCCTCGGGCAAACGGTCCGGACACCGGTCGACTCACATGGCATCGGCCGATCGGATGTTCGAACGCCAGGACTCCTCCGAGAAGGCATCGCTGTTTTGATTGACGACGTCATGACCACCGGAGCAACCTTGAACGCCGCGGCCAACGCGCTTGCGGGGGCGGGGTGGCCGGAAATTGCAGCCGTGACGTTCGCCAGAGCGATGCCTTATGAAGTTGGAGCAGCTGGACCCTAATGCACTTCGGTATGACGGTCGTTGTTACAGCGACCCAACGATGAGGTGAGGATGGCAACACGAATTGGGATAAACGGCTTCGGCCGGATCGGGAGGTTGATCGTTAGAGCCTTGCGGCGGAGCGGCAAGAACATAGAGGTGGCTGCGGTAAACGACCTCGCCGACACCAAAACCCTAGCGCATCTCCTCAAGTACGACTCCGTACACGGGCGTTTCGACGGAACGGTCGAAATGAAGGGCGACGGGATAACGGTTGACGGTACCCACATCAAGGTCTTCGCTGAACGCGACCCAGGGAAACTCCCGTGGAAAGACCTGGGTGTCGATATCGTACTGGAGGCAACCGGGATTTTTCGGAAACGCGATCAAGCGGCGGCCCACTTGACTGCTGGTGCGAAGAAGGTCGTGATCACCGCTCCAGCAAAGGATGAAGATTTGACGGTGGTGATGGGTGTGAACCACGACTCCTACGTCGCGAAGAAACACCACATCCTCTCCAACGCGTCGTGTACAACCAACTGCCTCGTGCCGGTGGTCAAGGTTCTGCTGGACCGCTTTGGATTCGAGCGCGGGTTCATGACCACGGTCCATTCGTACACGAACGATCAGCGGATCCTGGATTTTCCGCACAAAGATCTGCGGCGAGCACGTGCAGCCGCCGCCAACATCATACCCACAACCACCGGTGCGGCTCGCGCAACGGCGCTGGTCATTCCCGAGGTCAAGGGAAAGATCGACGGAGTTGCCCTACGCGTGCCTACCGCAGATGTGTCGCTGGTGGATCTGACATGTGCGGTGACCCGTCAAACGGACGTCGAAGAGGTCAACGATGCGTTCCGGGATGCGGCGGAGAGCTCCTTGAAGGGCATTCTCGCCTACAGCGAGGAACCCCTGGTATCGAGTGACTTCATAGGTGACCCTCACTCGAGCACCCTGGATGCCATGAGCACCAACGTGATCGATGGAACTCTGGTCCACGTGTCGTCGTGGTACGACAACGAGATGGGCTACTCCATGCGGTGTGTCGATCTCGTGGAATACATGGGAGAGCGCCTCTGATGAAGAGGACACTTGAAGCGCTCGCAGGCCAACCCTTCGAGGGTCAACGTGCGTTCGTTCGGGTGGATTTCAATGTGCCGCTTAGCGAAGGTGCCGTGGCAGACGATACCCGCATCCGGGCCTCACTGCCGACCATTCAATGGCTTCGCCAGAAGGGCAGTCGAGTGATCCTGGTCTCTCATCTGGGAAGGCCTAAGGGCGAGCCGGATGAGAGCCTTTCGCTGCGACCGGTAGCCGCGGCCCTCGAGAAGCACCTTGGGATCCCGGTGACGTTCATACCGGATCCAACGAGCGAGGAGGCGCTCCGGGCAACCCGCCAGATGAAGCGCGGCGAGGTCGCGCTGGTCGAGAACGTGCGGTTCTGGCCCGGTGAGAAGAAGAACGATCCTGCATTCGCCGAGACGCTGGCCCGCCTCGGCGATTTCTTCGTGAACGATGCGTTTGGTTCAGCTCACCGGGCACACGCTTCTACCGCTGCGATTGCGGAATTGCTCAAGCCGGCCGTTGCCGGATTCCTGATGGCAAAGGAGCTCGATTACCTCGGGACCGCTCTCGCCACTCCTGCGCGACCCTTCGTGGCTGTTCTAGGGGGCGCAAAAGTATCCGGTAAGATCGATGTGATCGAGTCGCTCCTGCCCAAGGTGGATGAGATTCTGATTGGGGGAGCGATGGCATGTACGTTCCTTCTCGCTCGCGGTTGCGATGTGGGCACGTCTCTCGTGGAGGCGGACCGTGTGGAATTGGCCGGCGATCTGCTAAAACGGGCCAGCGACAAGATCGTGCTTCCCAGAGGAGCCGTCGTCGCGCAGGCCCTCGAGCCCGACACAGCCACTCGAGAAGTGACGTGCGACGAAATACCGGCGGGCTGGGCTATGTACGATATCGATGTGCGCACGCGGTCCCACTTCGCCGAAAGGATCGCTCGCGCCCGGACGGTGTTCTGGAACGGCCCGATGGGGGTCTTCGAAACACCACCGTTTGATCAGGGGAGTATCGCTGTAGCACAGGCCATGGCCACTGCGAGCCAGGGCGGCGCTGTCACGATCGTAGGCGGAGGGGACTCGGCCGCAGCGGTGAGAGCTGCTGGGCTTACGAAGGCCGTTTCCCACGTGTCGACAGGCGGGGGTGCGTCCCTCGAATTCATCGAGGGCAAAACACTGCCCGGTGTCGCAGCTCTGGACGACGTCCAATGAAGAGACTGATCTTCGCCGCGAACTGGAAGATGCACCACGGGCCTCAGGCTGCCCGGGGTTTCATGCAAAGATTCTTGAACGAATACCAGGAGATCCCGCGTGTGGAGGTGTGGTTCTTCCCTCCGGCGGTCGCTCTGGAAACTGTAGCAGAGCTGGTCTCGAGCCGGCCGGATATGCAAGCGGGCGCCCAGAACATCTATTGGGAGCCCAAGGGGGCATACACCGGGGAGCTCAGCGTTTCCATGGTCAAGGAGGCACGCGGCCAGGCGGTCTTGGTGGGTCACTCGGAACGGCGGCACGTCTTTGGCGAAACCGATGCCGAAACTGGCAAAAAAGTCCTCGCAGTTCTGGAAGCAGGCTTGACTCCGGTGTTGTGTGTCGGCGAGACCATCGAACAGCGCGAGGCAGAAGAGACGTTCACCGTGGTGGAGCGGCAGTTGAGCGTATTAGAGACACTCGACGCAACCGGCCTCCGCCGGATGGTGATTGCGTACGAACCGGTCTGGGCGATTGGCACGGGGAAGAACGCCACACCCGAGGATGCCTCTGCCGTGCACCGCATGATCCGCTCGTGGCTGAGTGCTCACGGTGTGGAAGCCAAAGAAGCCCGAATCCTGTACGGTGGCAGCGTGAACCCCGACAACGCTGCGGGCATCGTGGGCGAAGCGGAGATTGATGGGGTATTGGTAGGCGGTGCCTCGCTTGATGCATCCAAATGGGCATCGATTACGCGAGCTGGCCAGATTGACTAACTACTTGTGTCTCGGTATCTTCGGCCGCGGACAAGGAGATTGATGTACACACTTCTGGTAGTCTTGCTCATTCTGGATTCCATCTTGTTGGGAACGGTCGTGCTTCTCCAAGCAGGGAAGGGGGGAGGTCTGGCCGCACTCGGAGGTGGATCGTCCACCGATAGCTTTTTTGGTGGTCGCCAAGCAACCACAATCCTCACCAAGATGTCATGGTGGTGCGGTGGGATCTTTCTGGGTGTCTCCCTGATTCTAGCAATGATGACGACCGGTGGGGGTGCTCCCAGCTCGGTCATCGAAGGGCAGATTCAGGCACCCGCACCAATCACGGCTCCTCTTCCGCTGGACGCCACCCCGGCCATCCCGCAGGGAGGTGCCGGTGCTGGCGCGCAGGCAACCCGAGACAGCACCTAGGGGGGCGTGAGACCACTGCAACAGGCGTACCTTCTACTCGAAGACGGCGCGTGGTTCCCAGGGACAGCGCGCCATCCTTTTGCCCTCGAGACCGGTGAGGCGGTGTTCACCACCAACCTCACCGGCTACCAGGAGGTATTTACCGATCCCTCCTATTTGGGACAGCTAGTCGTCATGACGGCGCCTATGATCGGGAACTACGGAATCAACGATGAGGATTTGGAGTCCAAGTCGGGGAAGCCGCAGATCTCCGGCGTCATCGTTCGGGAGCTATCCCAGAGCACGGACAACTGGCGAGCGTCGGGAACCCTCGATGAATGGCTGGCGCGACACGGCATTCCAGTGATAGAGGGTGTGGACACACGCCAGTTGGCGCGCCACATCCGCTCACAGGGCGCAATGCGTGCGATCATGGCGATGGGTGCGGAACCGAGTGAAGAGGCCCGGAGCGCTCTGGAGACAAGTCCGCGCATGGAGGGTCTGGATTTAGCCACGCTCGCCACGACGTCGGCCGAATACGAAGCAGGGGACCGTTCGGCCAGGGCGCATGTCGTCGCATACGATTTTGGCATGAAGCAAAACATTGTCCGCTTGTTCACTGCCGCTGGCTGTCGCGTGACCGTGGTGCCGGCCAAGACTCCGGCGGCCCGGGTTCGGGAACTGGCGCCTGACGGTCTCTTTCTCTCAAACGGGCCCGGGGACCCGGCGGCGGTGAAATACGTGATCCCGGCCATTCGGGAGTTGGCCGAATCAGGCCTTCCCACCTTCGGCATTTGTTTGGGACATCAGCTGCTGGCCCTCGCTTTTGATGCCAACACGGAAAAGCTTCCGTACGGACATCGCGGTGGGAATCACCCTGTGAAAGAGCTTTCAACGGGACGAGTCTTGATCACCAGTCAAAACCACGGATTTGCCGTGGCGGCAACGAGTAAGGGTGTCTCAGGTACGAAAGAACTTGAGGTGAC